>CAYZZY010000152.1:0-6415 GCA_964482745.1 uncultured bacterium | reverse complement strand
GGTTTTGCGCTCCGAACGGGGCGAAGCGCCTGCAGTTGAGCAGACATTCTTGTGGAAATCAGGCTTAATGACACAGAAAGCAAGAAACTTTTTTCTTTTGAGTTCTCTTCTGCTATGCTTTGTGCTTGCAGCCGTGCTGCTGATCTTCGGTACAATGGCCCGCTATCTGCAATTTCTTTTTGTGCCTTATCAATTTTTTCTCATTGGCGTTTGCGTGGGCGGGCTCATGGTGGCGACATTTTATCTTATTACAGAGCGCAGCGAATGGACCAATCACTACAGGGTGTATTTTCTCACCGTCATGGCGAGTGCTTTCCTGTTGGTGGTGATAAATGCCGTAGTTTTTAGAGTGCTGGGGGGCGAGCAATTCATCCAGAGGTTAATAAGGGTTGTTCTGGTGGTTCTCCAACTGCGATGACTCGGCGGGGATGAGCGCCGTCACTCTAACTGTTTGAGAAAAGAAGTGTTTCAACTAAGGAGGGAACAATGGGAAGAATTGTGCGTCCAATCCTGGTTCTCGGGTTGGTGGGTGTAATCGCTCTGGTTTATGGGTGCGGCGACGCAAATACCAGGAAGGCAAAGCGTTTCCAGGAAGAGAAGAACTATGGCCAGGCCATTCACCATTACCGATTGGCCCTTGAAAAGGATCCGGAGAACCAGTCGGTCCGTTACAGCCTGGTGGAACTGTACACGCAACAGGTGTTGGATATGCCCAAGGAATATGTGACGCCGGAACTCGTTGAGGAGACGATGCTTGAACTGACGCCTGTTGCGGCCCCTTTAATGACGGATCCGAATGTCAGGCGCTATGTATCGCTGGTGTATCAATTGATGGCGAAGAGATATGCCGAAGCCGGGAAAGACGACAAGGCCGCCGAGTCCTGGACCAGGGTGACCGAAATCGAGCCATCATTTGCGGAGGCACAGTACAATCTGGGCGTCGCCCTGTCAAAATTAAGCCGGTATGAGGATGCGGTGGTGCATTTTGAAAAAACCATCGATCTCAATCCCTATTTTGTCAATGGCTACTATGCCATGGGGAATTCGTACCTTCATCTCAATCGTAACAAGGAGGCCATAGAACAATATCAGAAAGCTCTGGAACTCAATCCGGACGACCCGGGCGTTCACCATAATCTCGGCGTCGCTTACTCTGCCGCAGGCGACGTACAGAAGGCAATAGAATCATATGAGAAGACTCTTGAAATAGATCCCAACTATATGAGGGCTTATCAAAACCTGATATCAGTATATACCAGGGAGGGAGAGACCGCGAAGGCCGCGGAAGCCCAAAAGAAGCTGGCCGACTACGTCAAAGCTTTATCCGAAGCCGGCACAGAGACGGACAGTCAACAGTCTTCACCCGTCATTGCCGAGTAACGACGCGGTAGTAGTCAGAAGAGGTCATGAGCGGCTTCATTGCCAGTATCAGAAAAATAACTTGCGATGAAAATCAAATTGAATAAGAAGCAGGTTTTGGCCATCAGGCGAGAACTTGAAGAAACGGATCGGAAGAAATTCGATGTGAGCGAAGTAATGGAGGTCTTCCGAATGCTTCAATACTGGTCAAAATGCATTGGAGGGGACGAAACTGCGATCAAAACAATTGTGGAATTGCCCGATGGTTACCTTTGCAGGGTTAATCCGCAGTTTCGCGAGTCAATAAAGGCATATCTGAAAGACATCCGGTCGCGGCGGGCCGAGTCCGCCGAGGAAAGAAAGCTGCAGAAAAAGCAAGAGGTTGCAGATGAATTCGATCGCCTCGTCCGCGAGGCGGAAGAGCAAAAAAATAAATTGAAGATGGGCAAATAAGTTCGTGCCAGTACGGGGGATTTGTAAATGGGAGGATCCGGAAGAATGAGATTGAGCATGAGATGGGTGGGCGTATTCCTTTGCTTTTTGTTGCTTGCCGGCTGTGGCAAGAAGGACCCGGAGATCTTTAAGCTGGTCCAATTGTTTCAAGAGGCCAAGTATGACGAAGCGATAGCGTTGGCCGAAAAGCTTGTCAAAGCGAATCCTGATGATTCGCAGGCGCACCGGTTCCTCATAAAATCCGCAGTTGCGAAGGGGGAACAGGAAAAATACAAGGCGCGCTACCAGGAACTTGTACAAACGAAGCCTGAGGTTGCCGGATACCATTTTGCGCTCGGCTACCTTTATTCGCAAACCCAGGATTTCGATGCCGCCATGCAGGAACTTGAGAAATCGATTGAGTTGAATCCCGGAATCGGTTATGCGCGCTATACTCTCGGATGGATCTATCTTCAACCGGAGTACGAGGGAATGGACCTGGAGAAAGCGTTGGCCAAGTGGAAAGAAGAAGAACAACTCGACCCGAAATCGTTTGGCGCCCTCCAGGTCTACGCCGACAGGGCCGATTATTATGTCAGGATAGGGGATGCGGAGGGGGCCGAAAAAGACTACGAAAAAATCAGCATGTACGCTTTCGCGCCGGGGGACAGAACCGGTGCGAAGACCCTTATTACGCGTATCAGGTCGCTTCGTGACGAACTGGCTCGTCTCAAAGCCGAGGCCAAGGAAAATCCGGAAGACCCGAAGATTCGACTTGACCTTGGCATCCTCCAGTACAAGAACGGCAAGGTAAAGGAAGCGAATGAGACATGGCTGGAGGCTGTCAGGCTTGATCCGGACAACGCGACATTGCGAAATTATCTGGGCAAAGGTCTGCTCGAAGATGGACGATATGAGGAGGCGGTCGAGCACTTCGAGAAGGCGGCCGAGCTGGATCCGACCATTACAACGGTTTACTACAATCTTGCAGTGGCGGAGGAATTTATCGGGAAAACCGGTGAGGCAATCGCTCACTACAAAAAATATGTCGAACTCAATCCGATGGCCCCTCGCCTGGATGAAGTGAAGCAGAGAGTGGCAACGCTCGAAGGGGGATCCGGCGTCAAAGAAGAAGGCTAGAGGCCGACGCCTCACATGACACTCATGAGCTGGCGATAGTATCCGAGGAAAACGACGAAGACCAGGTAATAAAAAGCCCACAGTATGACACCGGTATAGATGGTCGTTAGAATAGAAATTGTCACCTTTTGCCAGCGGGCAAAGTGTGGGCTTTTCCAGAGCAGCGGCAACCCGAAAATCGCGAGGAAAAGGAATATCATCAACAAGACAAAAACGGGCTCATAATACCAGTTCATGTTCTTGTCACGTTCTTCCGATGTCAGCTCAGCGCCGCAGTGATGGCAGAATTTTGCGTCTACGACAAGCTTCCCGTTACATTTTGAACATCGCATATTCGCTTGTTTCTTTCCGGGCGAAAGCCCGTTTTTGACCATGCCCGTTAATGCTACCATCCTTCGCGACAGGTGTCAAACATACCTGCCGGAAGGAAGGAAAACGCAGCGATTCTCGTAGAAACCGAGATTGGGAGACATTCGCGATGGATCAAATTCCGATTCACGACGTTAGCCTCTCCGTTGTAGTTCCCGTCTATAATGAAACGCACACAATCAGGGCCATTCTTGGGCGTATCGAGCAGACCGGACTCGCCAGGGAGGTAGTCATCGTTGACGATTTTTCCACGGATGGCACGCGCGAGATCCTGCAAAAAGAGTATGAAAGCAAGTACAAGGTGTTGTATCACGAGCGGAACATGGGGAAAGGGGCCGCCCTCAGGACGGCCTTCGGGCAGGTCACCGGCGATGTCGTGATCATACAGGACGCCGACCTCGAATATGATCCCACGGAGTATGCCGCACTCATTGATCCGATTGCGCGCGGAGTGGCCGATGTGGTTTACGGATCGAGATTTCTTGGCGGCCCGCATCGCGTCCTTTTTTTCTGGCATTATGTGGCGAATAGTATGCTCACGCTTTTCTCCAACATGCTCAACAATGTGAATCTTACCGATATGGAAACCTGCTACAAGGCATTTCGGGCTGAGATACTCAAGGATATTCAATTCAGCTCGGACAGGTTTGGATTCGAGCCGGAATTCACTGCAAAGATCGCGCGGAAAAAGCTGCGAGTGTATGAGATCCCGATCTCCTACTATGGTCGCACTTATGAAGAAGGAAAGAAAATATCATGGAAGGATGGGATCGAGGCGCTGTATTGTATTGTGAAGTATAGATTCTTCGATTAATCCCGCTTCCGGCGCACGGGGCATACCCCAAACACCACAGGAGACCGCTCTTGTTCGACCGAATAGCGATCGTCGCGGCCATGGAGAGTGAAATCGGCTTTCTGCGCAAAGCGGTGGCATCATCCGACCGAACCGGGAGCAGATGCGTGGTTGGCGACCTGGGGTCAAAGACCGTAGTGCTTCTCCGGGCGGGAGTCGGTCCGCAGAAGACGACCCGGCGGCTTACCGAGACGAAAGCGGTCCATGACGTTCAGTGCGTACTGTCAATCGGGTGCGCCGGTGCATTGAGTCCTGATATCGGGGTCGGAAGCATTGTGATTTCCGAAAAGATCATTGACGATACGAAGAATGGGCAGACATATCATCCCTCTCCGGAACTCATTACAAAAGCCCGGGACAACTGTGAAACGCTCAAAATTCCATTCCATCTGGGTGCTACCGTATCGACGTCCAATGTTGCTGCTTCGCCCGAGGAAAAGGCTGATCTGGCGGCAAAATACGGAGTGGTCGCCGTTGATATGGAGACCGCGAAAGTCGCGGAGTGGGCACATGGACGTGGCATACCCATGTTATCGATTCGGGCGATTTCCGACGGTTCGGCCGACAGTATTCCTCCCGAAATCGGCACGATTTTCGATCCGAATGGAAAGCTCCGCCCTGCAAAAGCATTGTCTCTTTTTGCGACCAAACCGGGATTGATGTTGGAACTTCTTCGCCTGAAAAAGAAGTTTGATAGCAGCATTGGTACGCTTGAAAAAATTGTCATGCCGCTGCTCCATACTATCTGACGCGTGCCTTTCAGAGCGTAAAAAAAACGCGTCTACTTGAGAAAGCAGATGCCTGTAGCGCAATGGTGAGCCCGCGGGAGCGAATGGTCGGGGGGCGCAACACCTTGCGCCGTAGGAATTTATTTGACAAATCCCAACATGTACAGTATAATTTGGAAACAGAGTGCTTTGCTCTCACAGCCCGCTTAGACTTGGGAAAAAGGTGAAAAAAATGAGGAAAACGCTGCTAGGTGTCTGTGCTGTGGTTCTCATAGCGTTGGCGTCGGCTTGCATGACACTTCCCCCGAAAGATGCCGTCGTCGGAGCTGCAACGCCTGTGATTACCGGACCGGAATCCGGCTACACGGGCTCGGGGCCGGCGGATGCTCACGCCTGGGATGATGATGATGCCAGGGTTGCATTGTGGCTCCGGAGGAACTTCCCCGATCGATTTGGCGAGATATTCTTTCCTTTAGGCAAGCTCTTCAGTTATAACAATCATCACGACAGAAATCAGTACATGGCGATCTTTGACTGGAGTTACTATTTCGCCGATATGGACGATCCGTCGCTGATGGTTCGTATGAATACGCTTGAAGCCCGGGATCGTAGCGAGACGCGCCGCAACGAGGTCATTGCCAGGAAAGCGGCCGAGAAAGCCGCCGCCGAACAGGCGATCACGGGTGAAGTCTCCGATATGACGGACCGGCAGGTGGCCACTAAGCTTCAGACGGTCTTTCCCTGAAGCGGTCACGGACATTCAAAAGACAGGCGGGAAGATGCTCTTGCTTCCCGCTTTTTTTTTCTGGACGAATCGAGGGCCTGTTTTTATAATCTATCTTCAGGAGTGCTCGCTTATCGGCTGAGTCCTCAGCTCGCTCTCATTTCGCACGGGAGCCAAAAGGATTTTTATTGACATGCCTGCATTGTCGGAAGACAACAAGAACAAACTTATCGAAATCGGCGTCGCCATCTTCATAAGCGTGGCAATCTACCTCGTTTCCCATACGACCCCCTTCCAACGCCTTGAACTCCTTTCTCTGGACGCCCGGTTCAACCTGAGACCGCCTATCGTGACGAATCCCGACATCGCCACCATAGACATTGACGATACTGCGCTCCAGCAGGAGGGGCGATGGCAGGATTGGACACGCGACAAACATGCACGAATCGTGGATGTCATCCGGCGAGGGAGTGGGGCGCTATTGGGTTTCGATATATATTTTTCCGAAGAAAGCGAACAAATTCTTCGCCCGGCGGATATTGCCGGGGCTAGTACCTTTGAAGACGTTATGGCTGCATTTCGTGACTACGACGCTGAACTGGCCGGTGCCGCCAAACGGGCCGGAAACGTTTTCTGGGGATCGACCTTCGTATTGGATGAGCGAAGGAAAGAAAAGGAAGCATCCGCGCCGGCAAGGCGCATTCCAACACGACTTTCCTGGAAGAATCTTGGATACATTATAGAAAAAGGATATTGCCTTCGAGCCGAGAAGAAGAGTGTGGAAGGCATTGTGCAAGCATTGTCTCCTGA
>CAYZZY010000151.1:0-6598 GCA_964482745.1 uncultured bacterium | reverse complement strand
CAAAATCTGTGTAATCCGCCCGCCTGGCCGAAGCCCTGGCGAGGCTGGTGAAATCCGTGGTTGATATTTGTCTGTGGTTTTTGTTTTTCTCCGTGTGCTCTGCGTCTCGGGTCTGCGACCCTCTGTGGTGAGTATCGGCGCTTATTTGCGGCAGGGCCCCTTGCAAAATCAGAAAGGTGATTGATATAATGTTCCCGCCCTTGTGCAATGCGAGTACAGAAGGTTTCAAGCCATCTCTTCTTGAAGATGTTCTCGTAGCGGCGCCTGTTCCGAAAGATAGATCTGATCGAGTCGGGGAGAGCCTGAAATGAAAGTCTTTATTGCCGTATCTCCTGCAGCCACGTCGGGTGGCGATGGCGGAAGCAGTCCGCTACTCGCTTTTTTTGAAGAGCTTGGCGATTTCTCCGTGGATCTGGCGATGCTTGACGACTCGATTCCTCTGACCGACCAATTATCGGATGTCGATGTTATAATCCCCGCCCTGTCAGACATCGGCGCGGACGCGATCAACGCGGCGCCGCAGCTCAAGTTGATAATCCAGGTGGGAGTGGGGCTGGATGGCGTCGACATCGATGCCGCCACAAAGCGCAATATCCCCGTAGCGAATGTCCCCTTCGGCAGCGCCGCCTCGATGGGCGAATTGACGATTGCCATGATAATCCTGCTCTCGCGAAAACTGAACGAGGCCCAGGAGAACCTGCGCAAGGGAGTGTTCTTCATCCCGCTGGGCGCGGAACTCGGGGGCAAGACCCTCGGCATCATCGGGCTCGGCCACAGCGGCAAAGAGGCCGCGAAGAGGGCCAAGAGCTTTGACATGAACATCCTGGCTCTCGACAAGTTCCATGAGCAGATCGACAACCCGCATGTGGATTTTCTCGGCGGGATGGACCGGTTGGACAAGATCCTGGCGGAAAGCGACTTTGTCTCCCTCCACTGTCCCCTCAACGATGAAACGCGCTGCATGATCGGATACGATCAACTCTGCGCAATGAAGGACACAGCCTATTTGATCAATATCGCGCGGGCCGGCCTGGTGGACAAAGACGGCCTTATACGCGCCATGAAAGAGGGGAAGATTGCCGGCGTCGGCCTGGACGTGTTCTGGGAGGAGCCGATCAGTCTCGATGACGAACTGTTAACGCTTGAGAACGTGGTGTTTACGCCGCATGTGGCCACCTCCACCAACGAATCGCGCGCCCACAACTTTGTGCAGGTCGCGAAAGATATAAAGAGAGTAGCTCGCGGCGAGAAGCCGGAGTTTTGTGTGAACCTGTAGGCATGGCGCATCGTCGCCGTAACCTGCAATCGTAGTATGTGGCAAAGGCAGGAAACCTGTCTCAACCCTGAACGGAGAGCACTATGGCGAAAGGTGAAATCGTTATCCTTGAGGACAGTTGCAAGGGCTGTGCCCTGTGCGTTGAGTACTGTCCGAAGGACTGCATTCAGATCTCGACAGACAAGTTCACGGCTTCGGGCGCGCTGCTTCCGGAGTTTGTCGGTGTGGAGGACTGCATTGCGTGCGCGTCCTGCGGCAATCTGTGTCCGGATTTCGCGATCGAGGTCTACAAATTTGTCGACGAAGATGATTGAGAGATGAGGAGAGACGACTGATATGGCAGAGAAAATGTTTATGAGCGGCAATGAAGCCGTTGCGAGGGGAGCGATTGCGGCCGATTGCAAGTACTTCTTCGGCTATCCGATCACCCCGCAGAACGATATCCCCGAGTTCATGTCGCGGGAATTGCCGAAGGCCGGCGGAGTGTTCGTTCAATCCGAAAGCGAGGTCTCGTCGATCTATATGGTCTACGGGGGCGCCCTTTCGGGGGCGAGGGTGATGACGTCCACCTCGAGCCCCGGCTATGCGCTTATGCAGGAAGGCATTTCCTATATAGCGGAAACCGAGGCGCCCTGCGTTGTCGTGAACGTATCCCGGATGGGCCCGGGCATCGGCACGGGCGGCCAGGCGGGGCAGACCGATTACCGGATAATCGTCAAAGGCGGAGGGCATGGCGGCTATCGCGCTATCGTGTTGGCGCCGTCTTCGGCGCAGGAGATTTATGAGCACATGCAGCTCGCCTTCCATCTTGCCGACAAATATCGGATCCTTTGCATCGTGTTGTCAGACTATGTTCTCGGCCAGATGGCCGAGATGGTAGAACTCAATAAACTGGAGTTCGATGAGGAGCTGCCTGACAAATTCTGGGCCTTGCGGGGCTTTGACAAAAGAAACGGGATGCGCTACATGCACGTTGTCGGATATATAAACTACGGCGGCGTGGTATCGTGGCACGAGGCGCTTCTCGAGAAATACAAGAAGGTGGAAGAGAACGAGATCCGTTACGAGACCGAGTATGCGGACGATGCCGAGTTGCTCCTGGTGGCCTACGGCTCAACGGCGCGAACATGTTTGAAGGCAATCGAGATGGCGCGGGCCGAGGGTATGAAGGTCGGCCTGTTCAGGCCCATCACCCTTTGGCCTTATCCGCAGAAAGCTCTCCGCGAAGCCGCCTTGAAAGCGAAGCAAGTACTGTGTGTCGAGGACAGCAACGGCCAGATGCAGGAAGACGTGGATCTCGCCGTTCTCGAAAAGGTGCCCGTGCATTATCTCGGCATGTGGGCGCGCAATAGCGACGACCCCCAGGGCCTTATTTTCCCGGAGCGCGTGTTCGAGGAAATAAAGAAGCTCTTTGACAGCCCGCTGCATTAAAGGGAGATTGGAAACCGAATTATGAGCGCAAATGGTCAGAAAAAAAAGCTGGTGTGCGGGAAACCCGACCTCAGGACCGGTTTCCCGAGCATGTATTGCCCGGGATGCCATTACGGCATCATCACGAGGGTCATCTGTGAGGTCCTCGAGGAGATGAACCTCGGGGGAAAGGCGATCGGGTTTGCCGGAGTGGGGTGCAGCTTCGGGGGGGCGCCGATATCGATAGGTATCGACTGGGCCTCGTGCCCTCACGGCCGCGCGCCTGCGATGGCGACAGCCGCCAAACGGATCCATCCGGATGCCCTTATCTTCACGCTTCAAGGGGATGGCGATCTGGGCGCGATCGGGCTCGGGTGCTATCTCAGCGCGGTATTGAGGAACGAGATGCTCACGACCATATTCCTTAACAACGCGGGCTACGGCCAGACCGGCGGCCAGATGGCGCCGACAACGCTGCTGGGGATGAAGACGACGACGACGCAGGAAGGTCGCAAGAAGGAAGACGGGTTCCCGTTCCATGGGGCGGAGATGGCCGCGCACATGAAAGCGACCGCCTACTCTGCGCGCGTGAGCGTGCACACGCCGGCGAATTTCAAGAAGGCGAAAAAGGCGCTGAAGACGGCTTTCCAGAAACAGTTGGACGGGGCCGGCTACAGCTTTGTCGAATTCCTGTCCGCCTGCCCGTCCGTGTGGGGAATGTCCCCCGTTGAATCCGTCAACTACATCAAGGAGCACATGACCAAGGAATTCGAACTCGGCGAATTCAAGAACGTCGACTCGATCTATGATTGACCGGGCAAGGGAATCGTTTCCCGCGCGCGAGAAGCCGTGCATTGGCTCGTGAAAAACTCAAGGAGAACCGATAATGCAGGACAAATATTTTGAAGTCACCATGTCCGGACTCGGTGGAAAGGGCGTTCTCACGCTCGGACGGATCCTGGCCGAAGCCGGTATGAAGATATATGACAAGGTTTCGTATTTCCCGAATTATTCTCCGGCAATGCGCGGCGGTGGAAGCGAGTGCACGGTCATTTTTTCGGAAAATCCAATCCCGAGCCCGCTCATCTTTAATCCCGTCCACGCAATCGTCATGGATCTGGCGTCATTCGGACAATTCGAAATGAGACTCAAGACGGGCGGCATCATGTTTTGCGACACATCGGTTTCCGGCAAATGTGGGCGGGATGACATCAGCGTGTTCCAGGTGCCGGCATCCGAAGAGGCGGTCAAGCTGGGAAATCTCCAGGTGGCAAACATGGTGCTTCTCGGAGCCTATGTCGGCAAGGCCGGATCCGTCCCGGTCGAGATGCTCGAGGAGGCACTCGACATCAAGTTCAAAGGGTCTCGCCGCGAGTCGCTGCTCGATCTGAACAAGAAGGCGGTCCGCAGAGGCGCCGAGTTGGCCAAAAACATCTGATTCCCCCGCCGCCGGCAGAGTGCGAGACGCTTTCCCTCGATGAAAAAAATGCGTCATGCTTGCGGGAGACGGCACGCAGGCATAGTCAAAAGGAGGCTGCAATGTCTGACATCTATGTGAAGCTTCGTGAAAGACTCGACATGTTTCCGCAGGGGTTCCCCAGGACTGAAAGCGGTGTGGAGATGGAGATATTGCAGCAGCTCTTTACCCCGGAAGAGGCCGAGATAATGCTCCATTTGCGCCCCTATCCGGAACCGCCATCCGCCGTAGCCGAAAGGATGGGTCGCGATGAATGCGAACTGAGCGAAATCCTGTACAAGATGTCGAGAAATGGATTGATCCTTCGCGGCAGGGTGTCCGAGGATGAAGTCTATTATTTCCTGGCGCCGTGGGTTGTCGGAATCTGGGAATTCCAGGTGAAGAACCTGACCCCCGAGAACATCAAGCTGTATGAAAAATACCATGAAGAGGGGTTGGTGCCCGAAAGACAAAATTCGAAGACAGCCGGATTCCGCGTTATTCCTATCGAAGAAGAAATAAAGGATAGCTCGGAAATCGAGTCGTATGAAAAAGTGTCCGAGATCATAGAATCAAACACAAGATTCGCCGTGGCCGACTGCATCTGCAGAAAAGAAGCCAAGATGTTTGGAAAGGGATGCGACAAGCTCATGGAAGGCTGCATGATGTTCGGCATGGCGGCGGATTATTATATCGAGAATGAGTTCGGGCGCGAGATTACAAAGGAAGAGGCAAAGCAGGTGCTCCGTAAAGCCGAAGAGGACGGCCTGGTGCATCATTCATCGAACCATCTGGGCCAGAAGATCTTCATATGCAATTGCTGCGGCTGCTGCTGCAAGGCTCTGGCACATATCAATAAGCACAATAATCCGAATGCCATAGCCAAATCAAATTATTACGCCGCCGTTGACGAGGACACCTGCACCGCCTGCGAAACCTGTGTCGATCGATGTCAGGTCAACGCAATCAGCATGGAGGATGACCTTGCCGTCATCGACAGGGCACGATGCATCGGCTGCGGGCTGTGCGTTTCGAGCTGCCCGACAGAATCGATTTCCATGATCCATAAGACGCCGGAGGAAGCATCGGCCATATTCGCTGACGACGCGGAGATGCTGCAATCCCTGGCGAGCGATAAGAACAAGCAGTATCCGTTCGAGTAAAGGCAATCTCGATTTCGCTGCGTCGCCAGCTTCGGAATCGATAAGTTCATTGTTTGAACCTCTTACATAATGATAGACTTTCCGGCGAAAAGTCCTTCAGGATACGCCCCGGTTTGTATTCCTGTCTGAGGGACTGACTTGAGTCAAATTGTTTTTGAATCCACTGATGAGGAGAGGGCAGTATGAAGAAATGCGTTTATCACTCTATGCGCCCCAATCCCGTTGGGGATATGCCGCGGATAGATGATACGGCCTACATCGATCCGACCGCGCAGGTCATCGGGCATGTACAGATCGGGGCGAGAGTCTTCGTGGGTCCGAACGTGGTCCTGAGAGAAGACGAACTCACCGAGGCCGGCACCGAGGCTTCAATTGTCATAAGGGATGAGTGCAACGTCCAGGATGCGGTGATCATGCATTCCCTCGCGGGAGAGATGGTCAGCATCGGAGCGCGCGTGTCCCTCGCCCATGGATGTATTGTCCATGGGCCATGCAGTATCGGGGAAGACAGCTTCATCGGGTTTCGGGCAATCATCTTCAAGGCTTCTCTGGGGAAGGGAACCTTTGTGGGTGCGGGCGCGATCATTCAAGGCGTCGAACTGCCGGAAGGCGCGCTTGTGCCGCCGGGAACCGTGGTGACGTCGCCGGAGGCTGTCTCGCAGCTTGCGCAAACCGGTGAGGCGGATCGCGAGTTCATGGCGGAGGTCGTGGCCACGAACATTCGGCTGACAAAAGGATATCTGGCGCTGCAGAATGGGGAGAAGGACGAGGCCTGAGGAGGCCGGCTCTGCAAAGATAGCGAGGTCTTTCCGCCCATAGTTATCCCGCTCTCCCCGGCAGTCGCTTTCTCGGGTGTTTTCTGTCGATAGTCGCCGTTATTCCTGCTTCTGAAGCTCTTGACAAAGACCGGCAAGGGCCATCTCGGTGAAGGTTACCGGTTGTACGGGTTAGACTTGGCTTCTCCCGCAATGCCCTCAGAAGCTCCCTCACTTACGGAGAGCGGAACACGTATTATCTGACCGCCGGTCTTCCCGACCTCCTCTGCGCCTTCGTTTACGTTCTCCAGCGTCGAGGAGCAGCCGGGCGCAATCAGAAGAGCAACGATCACTATCAAACCGCTCAGTATCTTGAACATATCTTTTCCTCTCTTTGAGGATCAGCCTGATTTATCTTGAAGCCTTATGCAGAATGCAGCCGGACTCCGTGGCTATTGTGAACGAATGACGTCGCCTCCTTTAATAGAGCCTCCGCCACTGACGGCATTCGCCTTTGAATATTTCTCTTTTACCTCGT
>CAYZZY010000150.1:0-6604 GCA_964482745.1 uncultured bacterium | reverse complement strand
AGCATATCCCCTGTTTGGCGCGTCCCTCACCGAACTCCCAATTCCTGGAACGAAAAGACACTGCTGTCTGAATAATGGAAAACGAAGAGCAAAGAAAGGCCGATAAGGCCATCGAAGCCCCCCCACGCATGGCGCTCCTGCGGGATGGGATGCGGGGGGAGGAGCGTGTTCTTCTTTATAAAGCGATTTGGGCGTTGGCCTGGCCCGCTTTTTTTGCGCAGGGCGTCCGCTCGATAGTGATGTTTGTCATTCGTGTCTTCGTGGGCCAGATGGGCGAGAAGGCTTATAACAGCGTCAATATCGGGCTGATGATATTTATGGTGGTCCTCACGATAATCGCCGCGGTCGCCGTCGGCGCAACCGCCATGGTCGCGCAGTGCTGGGGCGCAGGCGACCGTTCTCGCGCCGGCCGCGTGCTCCAGCAGAGTCTCCTGTGGGGATTTCTTCTCTCCCTGTTTATCGCGGTTGTGGGGATGCCCGCCTCCCGGGTGCTCTTCCACCTTCTTGGCGCCGACGCCGAAACGATCGAGTTTGGGTCGAGCTTCATGGTGTGGTTGTTTATGGCAGTTCCCCTGATGACTCCCGGCTTTTTCCTGGCCGCCGGGTTGCGGGCCGCCGGCGATACGCGGACGCCCATGGTAGGGGCCATGTTCATGGGAGTGATGGCCGTGCTGCTCTCCTACGGGCTGATCCTGGGCAAGCTTGGCATGCCCCGCCTGGGCACGCTGGGCGCGGCCCTCTCTATCGGCGGCTCCTTTGCCTCCTTCAGCCTGTTTTTGGCCGTTCTGTTTGCCCTCAACAGGACCGTGCTCAAGCTTCCGCTGCGGGGATGGCGACTCGACACCGGCATCGGGCTCACCATGTTCAGGATCGGCATCCCTTCGGCTCTGGAATGGATACTCATTCAGGTCGGGATCCTGGGGTACGTGGTTGTGATCTATCGGTATGGCGATGCCGCGGCCGCAGGCTATTTCACCGGGATGGCAATTCTCGTGTTCGCCCAGACCTCCGGCCATGGTTTTCAGACCGCGGCCACAACCCTGGTCGGCCAGTCTGTCGGCGCCGGGGATTTTGACCGGGCGGAGAGCGCGTTCAGGCATGTTTCGCTGATGAGCTTTGTCTTCATGATGGGGGTCGGACTCGTATTCTATCTATTCGTGACGCCGTCGTTCCTCTCGCTTCTGTTCGGCGAACTCACGCCGGAATCCATCGGCCATGCCCGTACTTTTGTCATCATCCTCACCTTTGCGGTGCCGCTCATGGGCGTGTCGTTCAGCGTGGCCGGGGGGCTCCGCGGGGCGGGCGATACCATCCCGCCCTTGATCGCATCCACGGCCGGCGTGTTCGGGGGCAGAATCCTTATGGCGCTCGGATTGTATACGCTGTTCCACCCTCCGGTGGAAGTGATCTGGTGTTCGATGTTTCCGGACCTGATCTTGAGGATCCTGATTATGGCGGTACGACTCAAGTCGGGAAAATGGAAGAAGGCACGGATGTGAGGGGCGCTACGGTTCACATGGTTTGACTTTCCATCCTGCAAGACGCTAAGATTCAGGTGAGGGGACCAGATAGAAGGGACAATGATGAATGCTGAGTGATGAATGCTGAAGGAAACAGAAGGCAGTCACAAAGGAAAAACCTTGATTCCCGCTTACAGCCTGCGGGAATGACAGAGAAGAACGGGAATGATCACGCCGTTGGTGTGACCTTCGGCAGAGGAATCCATGTTCCCGGAATGCGAATATTCAAATCCCCCTCAATCCCCCTTTTTCAAAGGGGGAGGAATGGACACAAGGCAGACGCATGACAGAAGAGAAGACAACGGCGCTCGGCGGGGTGGAGCGTTTTTTTGAGGAACATTATTTTGCGGAGGAACCGTATTACCTGCCGATTCACGACGAGGTGGAGATCTTCCGGGCGGCATTCTCGCTCAAGCTGCCGGTTCTTCTGAAGGGACCGACCGGCTGCGGCAAGACGCGGTTCGTCGAGTATATAGCGTACACGTTGCAGCAGGAGCGCATCCGGGAAGGGGCGGAGTCAGCCGATGATGCGGCTTCGCCGCTGATCACGGTCGCCTGCCACGAGGACCTCAGCGCAGGCGATCTTGTCGGCCGATATCTGCTCAAGGGGGAGGAAACCGTCTGGATAGACGGCCCGCTCACCCGCGCGGTCAAGATGGGTGCGATCTGTTATCTCGACGAGATCGTCGAGGCCCGCAAGGACACGACGGTATTGATTCATCCGCTGGCCGATTACCGGCGGATTCTTCCCATGGAAAAGAAGGGCCAGATGATCCAGGCGCACGAGAACTTCCTGCTGGTCATTTCCTACAATCCGGGATACCAGAGCGTGCTGAAGAACCTCAAGCACAGCACGCGCCAGCGGTTCGTTGCGATAGATTTCGACTATCCGCCGAAGGAGATGGGATCGCAGATAATCGCCCATGAGAGCGGCATCGAGACACGGATCGCCGAGCAGCTTGCACTGCTTGGCGAGAAAGTGCGGCACCTGCGCGACCACGGCCTCGAGGAGGGGGTGAGCACGCGTCTGCTGATTTATGCCGCAAAGCTGATGGTTTACGGCATCGCGCCGCATCGGGCGTGCGAGCTGGCCGTGGCCAAATCGATAACGGACGACCACGAGACCGAGCGCGCCGTGACCGAAATTGCGCGAAGCATATTCGAGAAATGAGAAAGAAAGGCGGTCGCACTTCCGTAACCGCCGAGGTCGCGGCCGAGGCGATATCGAGTGCGGCCGAACAGGTCGAGGAGCCCACCCGCGGGTCACTCGAGGAGTTTCTTCACACCATCGCGGATTCCGATCCGAAGACCGCGCTGAAGTGCGCCGATAATGCGACCGGCATACTGCACCAGCTCACCCGCGCGCAGCAGGCAACCTTTCTTGCCGAAGCCATCTCCCTGATCGATCTGCCCGAGGCGGCCTCGGAGTTCTTCCTGGGCTGTGTCGATCTCATACACTCCCTCGACGGCGATGACCTGCGCTCGTGGGTTGAGCAGGGCCGCCTGAGCGGTCTCAAGAACCCGCAGACGGCGGTCGCCTTTTTTCGGCAGGAGTCGCTGGCGAGCATCTCCACTCTTCAAAGGCTGCGCCGGTCGGTTCATATCAGCGAGGTCGGCCGTCTGCTCCAGCTCTATTGCACGGCAATCGCAGGAAAACCGCTGGTCGTGAAAAGCACAGCCGACGCCCCGCGTGAGCTTGTCCGGGAAGGCCACCTTTTTCCGCTGACAGACGGCAAGGCGATCTATTTGCCGGACCACCTGAACAAGCATTCCTCTCGCGAGGACAACTTCGGGGAATACAAGGTGCTCGCCGCGCATCAGGCGGGCTATCTCGAGTATGATACGTTTTCCCTCGATATTGATGTCCTGCTCGACCATTCCGATTTCAAGGCGCTTTCGCCGGGGGACGGGGACACTGGATCCGGCTTGCTCTCCTCTCATTACGAATTATTCTTTTCCCTGTTTGACGACCGACAACTGGCCCACGACATCTTTTTCGCGATCGAGGACGGCCGGGTCGATTATCGGCTTCACGAAGATTACCGGGGTCTTGCCGCCGGGCTCACGAAGGTGGCGCTCGCCTCGCTGGAAGACCGACCCTTGCCGTCATCGCTGCCGCTTAGGGAGGCGCTGGTGGAAAGCCTCATACGCCTGTCAATCACCGGCCGGATAGAGGAATCGCTTCCCAGAGAAATCCTCCCGCTTTATAGACATGTCTGCAGGATATACTCCTGTGTCCTGAACCAGGCCGCGACGGTGACCGATTCCGCCGTGGCGACAGTGCGCATATATCGCATGCTGAGGGCGCTCCCGAACGTTTCCCTTGAAACAGAATCATGTCGCGCGGCCGTTCAAAAAGCGGAGGAACTGCCGGCTGAGCAATCCGGGAAAAGGGCGCGATCGGATATGGGGCTGCCTCTGGCCGGGTCTTTTGATTCGGCGGATCAGCCAGACGACAGCCAGCCATATGCGGCGGCCCTCCCGGTACCCTATCGCGGCCAGACGCGTCCGGAATTCGTTCAGCTCGAGACAGCGATAGAGTTGTTGAGGGACGCCATTTCGGATTCGCAGGAAGAGGGCTCCCCGATGTCGGCCGAGATGCTCCAGGAACTTCTGCGGCGCGGCGTCAAAATTAAGATCAGCCAGGCGACCGCGAAGGAGCTTGCCGACGCGTCGGGCCTGTTCGTCACCGACCTCAAAGGATTGTTGCAGGAGAAAGTGGAAAAGCTTTCACCGGAGGACCGAAAGAAACTCGCAAAGCTCCTTCAGCAGGCCACCGTAATAAAGTCGGAAGCGCCGGGGGCAGAGCGTGTTTTTTATTACGACGAATGGGATTACCTTATCGGTGACTACCGTCCCCGCTGGTGTCAGTTGCGCGAGATCGCACCGGAAGAGGGGGCGGGCGAAATCGTCGCCCGGATCCGGCAAGAGAACTCCGGTCTCATACTCTCGGTGCGGCGCCATTTTCAGCGGATTCGGCCCGAAATGCTGAACCGGGGCAAGCGCCGTCGCGGCGGAGGCGGGATCGGGATGGACGATGTGGGCGAGGCTGGCATCGACCGCGGGACGGGCCTTACCCCTTCCGACAGGATCTATCAGAAGCGCGAGCGCCGCGGGCGCGACGTGGCCACGGCCTTTCTTCTTGACTTGAGCGCATCGACAGATGAATGGGTTGTCGAAGAAACCATGCCCCGACGGAAGATCCCCGAAACAAAGCCACGCAGTAACCTGCGCGGATTCTTCTCGAGCGGCGCCCCGGGCGAGGAGGTCCTGCCGGCCGCCGGCGCAAAGCGGGTAATCGATGTCGAGCGTGAGGCTCTTGTGATCATGTCCGAGGCTCTGGAAAGCCTCGACGATGAATACGCGATCTACGGCTTTTCCGGTTATGGGCGCGACAATGTGGAGCTTCTTCCCGTCAAGGAATTTTCCGAACGATACTCCGAGCAGACGCGTCGCCGGATCGGGGCGCTCAAGCCTCGCAAGAGCACGCGCATGGGACCGGCCATCAGGCATGCGCTGGAAAGGCTTGCGGGCACGGGGTGCAGGCTCAAGGTTCTTATCCTGTTGAGCGACGGCTATCCGCAGGATTTCGACTACGGCCCGGACAGAACAAGCCGCGATTATGGCCTTCACGATACGATGGTGGCGCTGCAGGAGGCCCGAAGGAAGCAGGTGCACACGTTCTGCGTGACGGTCGATCAGGCGGGAAACGACTACCTGCGCGAGATGTGCGGCGGCGACAATTATCTGGTCGTCAAGAGGCCGAGCGCGCTGCCGAAGATTCTTCCGCGGATTTATCGCGGACTTACGGTGTGAGGTTGTCTATGAATGCAGGTGGGATCATGCTTGCCGTGGGTGCGGTCATCCGCGATGCCGACGGCCGCCTGCTTCTTGTTCGGCACAAGCCCGAGCGCGGTGGATTCTGGCAGGGGAAGTGGATCTGTCCCGGCGGCAAACTCGAGCCGGGCGAGACGCTTGCAGAAGGCGCCCTCCGGGAGGTTCGCGAGGAAACCCACCTTGAAATTAGGCTCGAACGAGACCTTCCAGCTTTCGACACGATATTTCGCGAGGCCGGTGAGATGGTTTTACATGTTGTTTATGTGGATTTTCTTGCCGATGTGGTCGGCGGTGATCTCGAACCCGACGATGACATCGGTGAGGCCGAATGGTGGGATGAAGAGGCCCTCTCCAAGCGCTGGAATGAGCTGCACGCTGACACCAAACGCCTCCTGACAATCGCCGGATATGCCGCCGGCCCTCTTGAATAGGCTTTTTTAAATAGGGACAGACCCTATTTAATTTTCATGGGCTCTAAAACATATTTACTCAAAAGGAGTTAAGTGATATTTGCCATAAGAGACTATTTTTATAATCCAGACCGGGAACAGCTATAACATATTTAATATCAATAGGATAAGACTTTTTAAATGGGGTCTGTCCCTATTTTAAACCAATGGGGATTTAGGAGTGAAGCGCGATATGGTCGAATTGTCGCCGAATGTATCGTTTTCACGCCGGGTAGCCAATGTAGGGTGGCCGGCAGCGGTTTTTCTTGCCAGCCTGGCCCTCTACGTGAGCACAATGCCGCCTTCAATCGCGGTTGTCGGTTATGCGGCCGATATGCTGAAATTCCAGTATATCGGAAAAGTGCTCGGCACCCCGCATTTTGGCTATCCGACGTACATGTTTTTGAACATCCTCTTCTGTCGGCTCCCTTTTTTCAACCTGGCATATAGACTCAACCTGCTTTCGGCTCTGATTGCCTCCAGCGCCCTCGTACTCCTGTATTTCGTCATCCTGTCCCTCATCAGAAACCGAGCAATAGCGGTCGTCTGTGCCCTCCTGTTCGGGGTCACACACGCCTTCTGGGGAAACGCAATAATTGCGGAGGTCTATTCCCTGAATATTCTCTTCATGAGCGCAGTGCTGATGCTGATGCTGAAATGGGACGAGACCAAGCAACCCCGATTCTTCTATCTCGGTTGTCTTGTCTATGCCCTCAGCTTCGGGAACCATCTCATACAAGTAGTGCTGCTCCCGGCGCTCATCTTCTGGACTTTTGCAGTCGATCCCAAAATACTTCT
>CAYZZY010000149.1:0-6665 GCA_964482745.1 uncultured bacterium | reverse complement strand
GGCAGGCCGTGGGTCATGCGCGCAACACTTGACCCCGACAAGTTCTACCTGTTCCTTCGCACAATCGGCAAGGGAAAGGGGGCGGATTCGGCGCTGGTCAATCGAGAGGGCGAGTACCAGAGCGTTGATCCGGATCGCGGCGAACTGCTGGGACAAAGCCCTTGTGTGCCACTCGAGCAAGGCGGTTCCGGCGCACATGAGATCGTGACCGACGGAGATGCCGAACTTTTCGCCTACGCCTGGCTTGGAGAAGTTCCTTGGGCCCTTGTCGTCCGACAGCCGCTCAAGATCGCATACGCGGAGATGTATAAGGTTCGCAGACTCATGGTCGCGGTCACGGCGGTAATGGTGGTGTTGCTGGGCGCGGCGACCTGGCTGACAACGAACCGCCTGTTGAGACGAACCCAGGCAATAGACGAGTCAAGAAAAGAATTGAAGTCGCAGCTGTTTCATGCCGCAAAGCTGGTGGCGGCGGGCGAATTGGCCGGGGGTGTTGCCCATGAAATTAACAATCCTCTTGCCATTATTTCCTCTGAAAGCGGCGTGATCAGGGATATGCTGGATCCTCAATATGGAATGGAATGTACGCCTGAGAACATCAAGCAGGAATTGGATTATATCGACGAGGCAGTATTCCGTGCCCGGGACATCACACAGAAGCTACTAAGCTTTGTAAGAAAAAATGAACCGCGGCTGGTTTCCTGTAACGTAAACCAGCTTTTGGAGGAGGTCGTCGGCGGACTGAAGGAGCGGGAATTTCTTGTAGAGGATATAGAGGTAGTCCGCGATTTGGACCCGGACCTTCCCGATATCATGCTCGATCCCGATCAGATGCGCCAGGTGTTCCTGAACATTATCAACAATGCAGGAGACGCTATGGATGGGTCCGGCGCCCTCACTCTGACCACGCGGTACAATGAAGGATGTGTCCGGGCTGCGGTCACCGACACGGGCAAAGGAATGAATTCTGGTGAAATCGGGAGAGTATTTGATCCCTTTTTCACGACAAAAGAGGTCGGTAAAGGCACCGGGTTAGGCCTGAGCATCAGCTTGAATATCGTTGAGGCCATGGGCGGGCATATCGAAGTTCAGAGCCTGCCGGGCGCAGGAAGTTCTTTTACCGTAGTGCTGCCACTGAATAGAGCAGAGGAGAACTGAGATGTCCAATAGCGATTCAACGACCATGAGTGCTGACGGAAAACCAAGGGTGTTGCTGGTCGATGATGAAGACAGGTTCAGACTCGCCATGAAAAGGCAGTTGGAGGTGCGAGGCTACAAGGTCTGGGATGTGAACAACGGTGAGGATGCCATCAAGATTGTCCGACACAAGAACCCGGAGGTAGTCATTCTCGACCAGAAAATGCCTAAGATGGACGGGATACAAACCCTGAAGGAAATCAAGAAGATACGGCCTGAGGTACAGGTCATCATGCTGACCGGTTACGGCAGCACCGAGTCGGCCCGCATCACCGGCAAACATGACGTCTTTCATTACATGCAAAAGCCCGCCGTCCTGGAAGAATTGATAGATAAGATCGGGGAGGCGCGGCAAGAACGGGTTTATGCCATGGCCCGTCACGAGATACCTCGCCTCAAGAGAGGCTCGCTCAAGCAGTGGCTCAGAGGCGCACATAATGCGCGGCCCGGATTCATTATCCTGGGTTTCCTGCTCTTCATTGCCATCGTGGCCGCGCCCTCGTCGCAGAAGCTCTTGACACTCCTGAGCGCAAAGAAAACAGATGAAGCCGGACAGATGATCATGGGGTATCCCGACTACCGCAAGATGGAGACCGGCCAAAGCATCTCAGATTATTACAGCGAGAAAGCGGGTTGGAGCAAGAAACTCACCAAGGAAGACGGAACAGTTGTCAAGTTGCCCCTGAGTCCGAAACAGGCCGGCTTCCGGGCCCGGGTTATGATAGGGATCCTGGTGGTGGCGGCGCTCTTCTGGGCCACGGGCGCTATTCCGGTGGGTGTAACCGCGCTCCTGGTCGGGGTGCTCATGTATTTCTTTGGGGTGTTGCCGCCCGACAAAGTCGCGGCGGCATACGCCAAGGACTCGGTCGTCTTCATCTTTGGCGTTCTGGCCGTTTCTGTCGCCATAACAAAGACCGGCCTAGATCGTCGCATAGGTCTCCTGCTGCTTGGCGCCAGCACCAACCTGCGCAGGCTTGCTTTTCTTTTTCCCCCGATGTTGGCGGTCACAGCATCCTTCCTGTCCGAACATGCGCTGGTCGCTTTCATTGCCCCGATCTTCATCCTGGTTTATGGCGGCGCAGTGCATGCCGCTGGAATCAAGAAGGATCGAGACCTGGCTGTGATGATGATCCTGATGTTGACCTTTACTGCCAATGTCGGCGGCCCCGGCTCGCCTGCAGCAGGCGGACGCAACGCGGTCATGATCGGGATACTCTCGGACTACGGCCTCGCGCCCACATTTGGCCAATGGGTCATGTACGGCCTTCCCTTCGTGCCGATAATGGCTCTCGTTATCGGGGTCTATTTCTATCTGGTTTTTCACAGGAAAATAAAGGTTAAAGGCCTCAATGTGGCCGCCGCGGTCCGGCGCGAGTCCGAAAAGATCGGCAAGATGACCCACAACGAGTACCGCACCGCCGCGGTACTCATACTCCTAGTTGTGCTGTGGTCAACTGTCTCAAGCCGCTTCGGCATGGGCGGGCCGGTGCTGCTCTGCATCGTTCTGCTCAACATACTCGGCATCCTTCGCTGGCGCGACATCAACCAGATCCACTGGGACGTTGTCGCTCTCTACGCCAGCGCCAGCGCCATGGGCGCAGGGTTGGCCGCAACGGGCGCTGCGCTCTGGATGGCTGACAGTTTCGTTGCCGTCCTTCCTGACTTTTTTAGAAGCGGCGAGGGTCTGTGCGTCGCCACCAGCCTTTTCACCGGAGTCCTCACCAATTTTATGAGCGATGGGGCCACCGTGGCTGCCATCGGGCCGATCACAGTGCCCATGGCCACTCTCTCGGGAACTCCGCCACTAATGGTCGGCCTGGCCACCGCTTTTTCTTCTTCATTTGCATATATGCTCATCATTGGCACGCCTAACAACGCCATCGCCTACAGCATGGCGAGGGACCCGGAGACCGGAGAGCAATTGGTGACCGTGCAGGACTTTCTGAAACATGGCAGCATAGTGCTTCTTCTCTCCCTTATTGTGCTCTGGGTCTGGGTGTTCTTCGGATACTGGCGCTGGATCGGCTTTTGACCAAATAGGAGGAACAAGGACAATGGGAAAAGATAAAATCAATCTCTTGATTGTGGACGACGAAGAGAGGTTTCTCGAATCCACCAAGAAGAGGTTGGAGGTAAGGGACTTCAACGTGATCGCCGTAAACAGAGGCGAGAAGGCCATCGAGGCCGTACGAAACCATCCGATCGACGTGGTTTTGCTGGACTTGAAGATGCCCGGCATGAATGGAGAACAGACTCTGGCCGAGCTGAAGAAAATAAATAAGTGGCTGGAGGTCATCATCCTGACCGGGCACGGGTCCACCGACTCGGTAGTGGAATGCCTCGATAAGGGCGCATACTACTACCTGCAGAAACCATGCGAGCTGGACTTGCTTCTTTCGATCATTGCCGAGGCTTACAGGCGGCGGGTCGAGCGCAAGATGAAAATCAAACAGGAGCGCATGGACAAGATTCTTGAAGTGGCTCAAGGGGATTCACCTCTGGCCGTTCTGCGAAAGATACGGGAACTGGACGAAGAAGAGCAGAGCGCGCCTCATGGAGACTGACCGTTTCAAACGCACCCGGCGCATAATTTTAAGCCGGGTCCTACTGGTTCCATTCCCATGACCTGAAGGGAAAAAACTACGCACAGGCTGGGTGGTTTCAGCAAGCTCAGGACAAGGACGTCAACATCTCCGACGTCTTCCTCGGCTACCGCAACATCCCTCACTTTGTTATTGCCGTGCGCCGGGAGGAAAAGGACCGGACCTGGTACCTGAGTGTCACCATAGACACGCTGTTCTTCAACGATCTGGTGGAAAGCATTCATGTTGGAAAAAGCGGTGAGGCATACCTACTAAATCAGGACGGAATATTCCAGACGCGACGCCGCTCGGGCGGCAGTCTGCCCGATACCGAACACATGGAGGAGATGCGTGTTGCCTTTCGTTTTTTCCTCATCTCACATGGGTTTCAGGACATTATGTTTGAATTCATAAGAAGAATATTTCCACGAAGAAGAGAAGAAGTATATGATGCAGAAGAACTGCGTATAACCTTCAAGGAGCGTTACGAACAGTTCAAATTGCTTTTAAAGGCCAACGGCGAAGTTCTGGAAATCATGGCCGAAATTGAGGAAGCCCTGAAAGGGATTCAACCTTTCGGTATGACTTTTGTCCGTGAAAGGTGCACGAGGGCTTCCATGAATGTGTACCGAATCATCAAGCATTTGAACAATCTCGCCCCCGGTAAGTACAAAGCGCTCAATGATAAATACAGTGAGATCCGGGAGAAAATCATTCCTTACCTTGATTCCCGAAACGTGCAAGACGAGGGCCCTCTAGTGATCTCCCTTGATAGCATCCACAAAGAGCTTGCAGATCAGGTTGGCGGAAAGATGGCAAACCTCGGTGAGATCAAAAACAGGATTGGCCTGACCGTTCCCAATGGATTTGTGATAACGACGGCAGGATATCATCGTTTCATGGAGCATAGTCAACTGCAGATGGAAGTCGACCTGAAGATGCAGGCTTCAAAAATGGAGCACCTGGATGAACTCTACAGGCTGAGCGAAGATCTACAGCAACTTATTATCAGCGCTCCTATTCCCTCCGACCTGGAAACAGCCATCTCAGAACACTATCAATCCCTCCAAACAGCCGAAGGAGAGGGATTATCAATGGCCGTGCGCTCGAGCGCTCTTGGGGAAGACCTGCGGGATTCAAGTTTTGCCGGGCTGTACCGTTCAGTGCTAAACGTGGGAAAGGCGAATATCTTGCACACATATAAAGAAATCCTGGCAAGCAAGTATAGCCTGCCCGCTATTACCTACCGGCTGAGCCACGGTATGCTCGACGAAGATGTGGCCATGTGTGTCGGCTGCATGAGCATGGTTGACGCGGTTGCGGGCGGTGTGTTGTATTCCAGAAATCCACTGAACATCAGGGATGATGCCATCGTAATCGATTCCTCCTGGGGGCTTCCAAAATTGGTTGTTGACGGCAGCGCTGAGTCCGATCATTTTGTCATCTCCAGACATGATCCCTTCGGGATCAGTCAAAGGGAAATACCGGTCAAGGAGTATATGTACATCTGCCTTCCAAACGAGGGGGTTTGCCGGAAAGAGATAGCCGGCAAGCAAGCACAGGAAGCATCCATAAATGATGACCAGGTTCTTGAACTGGCGCACTTAGCTATACGTTTGGAGGAGTATTATCAAGCGCCACAGGATATAGAATGGTGTCTCGGCAATGACCGGTCCATCGTCGTCCTTCAGTGCAGACCCCTCAAACAAATTGATGTCCCAGAACAAGAGGTCGAGCGCCGGGGTAAGGAACCGGAACAAGGGACCGTCATTCTTCAAGGAGGCATTACGGCCGCGTCGGGCGTGGCTGCCGGGCCGGTTTATTTCGTTAAGAAAGATACGGACGTGCTCAACTTCCCTGAAGGGGCAATTCTTGTTTCTGAGCAAGCCCTGCCTCGTTGGGCCACACTGCTTAATCGAGCATCCGCGGTGGTGACCGAACAAGGCGGCATAGCGGGGCATTTGGCGAATGTTGCAAGGGAATTCAGCGTTCCCGCACTGTTTTCAGTGAAAAGGGCCATTGAGGTATTGAGCCAGGGCCAGGTGATAACAGTGGATGCTGACGGCCGGAAGATCTATGAAGGGCGAATCCACAAGCTTTTGAAAAAGGAAGAAAAAGCCACTAATCTCATGATGGAAGGAAGCCCGGTTTATGAGGCTCTCAAAGGCGCAGCCGAGCATATTGTCCGTCTGAACCTGCTTGACCCTGACGCTATTACGTTCAGGCCCGAAAATTGCGCAACCTTTCATGATATTACCAGGTTCTGCCACGAGAAATCGGTGTCCGAGATGTTCAATTTCGGCAAAGACCATCGATTCCCTGAACTTTCCAGCAAACAACTTTTGGTAGATGTGCCTATGCAGTGGTGGGTCCTGAATCTCGATGACGGATTTAGCGAAGAGGTTGAAGGCAAGTACGTGAGACTTGACAACATCCAATCCATCCCCATGTTGGCGCTATGGGAGGGGATTATCGCAGTGCCGTGGGCCGGCCCGCCACCAGTGGACGGAAAAGGGTTTATGTCGATCATGTTGCAGGCCACCCAAAATCCGGCATTGGCCACCGGCGTCCCTTCAAAATATGCCGAGCGGAACTATTTTATGGTCTCAAGAGATTACTGCAGCCTGAGCACAAGGCTCGGTTTTCATTTTTCGACCGTTGAGGCCTTGGTAACCGATAGCCCACGTGAGAATTATATAAGTTTTCAGTTCAAGGGTGGGGCCACAGATCATGAGAGAAAGCGCAAAAGGATATTTTTCATTAAGGAAATCTTGGAAGAGTACCACTACAGGGTAGAAGTCAAGGAAGATAATCTGATAGCGCGCCTGGAGAACTGTGGCAAGGACCTTATGATAAAAAACTTGAGGATAGTCGGTTACCTCACCA
>CAYZZY010000148.1:0-6744 GCA_964482745.1 uncultured bacterium | reverse complement strand
TTGAGGCGCTCGTGCACGAGACCGATTACGAGAAGATCGTGCCGACGTGTATCCAGACCCGCGGTGTAAAAGTCAAGATAGAGACGGTTCCGATTCCTGTGAGCTACGCGGCCGCATACGAAGGTGAACGCGTTCGCAAGGATGATCTGGCCGTGGAGATGGGCGGCAAGAAATCGATCGCATGCGAGCTGCTCAAAATGAAGGGAATGGACGAAGTCAAAGACGGCAAAATCGTGGTTGTCGGCGATGATTTTGACAGCGTGCAGGACGGCGGATTTTTGAACCTTGCGATCCATGTGGAAGTCGCAGGCCGGAAAATGCAGACCGACTTCGAGCCTATCCTCGAACGCCAGATACATCACCTCATCAACGGCGCGATGGGCGTCATGCACGTCGGACAGCGCGACATCGTCTGGATCCGCGTCAGCAAGGCCGCCAAGGAAAAGGGGTTCACTGCCCGGCATCTTGGCGATATCATCCACGTAAAGTTGCTGGATAACTTCGCCGGCATCGTCGACAAGGTCCAGGTGACCATCTATACCAAAAGAGAAGATGTGGAGAAGTTGCTCGAAGAGGCAAAGAAGAGCTATGCCGAGCGCGACGCGCGCGTTGCGGGCATGACCGACGAGAGCGTGGACACCTTCTACTCATGTACGCTCTGCCAGTCGTTCGCTCCGACGCATGTATGCATAATCAGCCCCGAGCGTCTCGGTCTGTGCGGCGCTTACAACTGGCTCGACGGCAAAGCGGCTTTCGAAATCAATCCCACCGGTCCCAACCAGCCGATCGAAAAGGGAGACACCATCGAAGTCGAAAAGGGCCAGTGGGCCAACGTCAATGCGTTTGTCAGCCAGAAATCCAACAAGAAGGTCGAGCGCTTCAATGCTTACTCCATGATGGAAGATCCGATGACCTCTTGCGGTTGCTTCGAGTGTATCGTCGCGATCGTTCCGGAGGCCAACGGAGTCATGGTTGTCAACCGCGAATACGCGGGCATGACACCCAGTGGGATGCCGTTCTCGACCCTCGCCAGCACGACAGGTGGCGGATTGCAGACACCCGGTTTCATCGGGGTCGGCAAAATGTACCTCACGAGCAGGAAGTTCATCTCGGCCGACGGTGGTCTCGCACGCATCGTCTGGATGCCGAAGGAGCTTAAGGAAACCGTTCGCGAGGCTTTGGAAACGCGCGCGGCGGAACTTGAGCTTGACGGTTTCCTCGACAAGATCGCTGACGAGACGGTATGCGACAACGCAGTTGACTTATTGCCCTATCTAGAAAAAGTTGGTCATCCGGCGCTTGCTATGCCGCCGATGTTCTAATATACTCTAGCTAAGGTTCAGGGAAATCTTAAGGCAGTCTACGACAGCCCCCGCCTGAGGTCTGCCGTAAATCAAAGGAGAGGCTATATGGCACTAACAGGTCTGGACATTTATAAGCTGCTGCCGAAAACCAATTGCGGAGATTGCAAGTCACCTACATGTTTGGCTTTCGCGATGCGGGTCGCCCAGAAACAGGCTTCACTGGAGGAATGCCCGCATGTAAGCGATGATGCGAAAGAAAAACTGGGCGCCGCCTCGGCGCCGCCGATACAATTAGTGACGATCGGCTCGGGAGATTTCAAGATCGCGATCGGTAACGAGACCGTTATGTTCCGGCACGAAGAGACATTCCACCATCCGGCTGGCGTCGCGATAACCGTTTCCGACAACTTGTCGGAAGAAGAGATTGCCGCACGCGCCGACAAGATCGTGCATCTCGTCTTCGAGCGTGTGGGCACGAGAATCGCAGTTGATATGGTCTGCGTGGACAATGATTCCGGCGATGCGGCCAAGTTCGCCGCTGCAGCGAAAATAGTCGCCGAGAAATGCCCGACGGCGATCATACTTAACAGCGAAAATGTAGACGCGCTCAAAGCCGCCGTCGAAGTATGCGGTGACAAGCGCCCCTTGCTCTATGGCGCCACTGCCGACAACTGCGATGCGGTCGTTGCGCTCGCAAAGGAAAAGGACTGTCCCGTGGGCGCAAAGGCTGACGGACTCGAAGCGCTTGCCGAGCTGACCCAGAAGATCTCGGGCGCCGGCGTGAAAGAGATAGTCCTCGATTCCGGCGTCAGAGACGCTCGCCAAACAGTCGAGAATCTGACCAAAGTGCGCCGCTATGCTCTGAGGAAATCGTTCCGACCGCTCGGGTATCCGCAGATTGCGTTCGCGACCGGCGGCGACGATCCCATGCTTACCGTGCTCAATGCGGCCGCCTATATGGCGAAGTACGCGGGCATCGTGGTCACCGACGCGATCGAACCCTGGCAACTGATGCCGCTTTTGACGGTCAGGCAGAATATCTACACCGATCCTCGAAGCCCGATTCAGGTCGAGGCAGGGCTCCATAAGGTAGGCGAGCCGACAGGTAAATCGCCACTGCTTCTCACGACAAACTTCTCACTCACCTATTACACTGTCGAGGGCGATGTGGAAAGCTCCAAGGTTCCGGCCTACATCCTGGTCGTCGACACCGAGGGGACGTCGGTTCTTACCGGTTGGGCGGCCGAGAAGTTCACATGCGATCAGATTGCGGCTGCGATGAACAAAGCCGAAGCCGAGGCTGTGGCCCCGCACAAAAAGATTATTATTCCCGGCCTGATCGCCGTCGAAAGCGGCAAACTTCAGGAAGAAACCGGCTGGGAGGTAATAGTCGGCCCGAAGGAATCCTCTGGGATACCGTCGTACCTCAAAGCCAATTGGGGCAACTAGAACTTTGGCTCAGTATAAGGTAAAATTCTTGCCGGAAGGCAAGGTGGCGACTGTCTCGTCGGAAGATACTCTTCTGGACGCCGCCCAGCGCATCGGTGTCTATGTATCTTCCCTGTGCGGCGGCGACATGATTTGCGGCAAGTGCCGCCTGATCATCAAAGAGGGTCAGGTGTTCGAGGAGCAGCATATGCTGCTCTCGCGCGAGGAAGTCCGTCGCAATTACGTGCTCGCGTGCGCCAGCCATCCCCGGAGCGATCTCGTTGTCGAAGTCCCGCTTGAATCGCGGATGGAAGGCAAGCAGATTGTCATCGATGAGGACGCGCAAAGGTTCAGCGGGTTGGCGCGCGTCGACCTTGCCAGGTACGAGTTCGAGCACGCGCCCGTCACCGAGAAGTATTACCTTGACATATCGCCTCCATCGCTGGAGGATAACCTTTCGGATCTCAGCAGGCTCTATCGCGCCATACGGGAACATGTTGATGCTCCCATCATGCAGACGGGCCTCAAAAATATTCGACGCCTGCCCCAGATAATCCGCCGCGGCGACTGGAAAGTAACGAGCACCCTCGGACAGCGGGGCGGCACCGTCGAAGTGATCGAGATCGAGGAAGGCGACACGTCGAGCAGGAACTGCGGCGTGGCGGTCGATGTGGGCACGACCACAGTGGTTGCGCATCTTATCGACCTGAACAGTTCGAAAGTTCTCGCGACGGACGCCACCTATAACTCGCAGATAGCCTTTGGCGAAGATGTCATAACCAGGATGATATATGCCAAGGACGAAGTGGGCGGGCGAGAGCGTCTGCATGAGGCGATCGTCGGCAATATCAATATGCTGATCAGCAACACGGTTGCGGCCGCCGATGTAAATATCCAGGATGTGACGAGCGTGCTCTGCGCAGGCAACACGACGATGATGCACTTCCTGCTCGATCTGGACTCTACCCATATCAGGCACGAACCTTACATCCCTGCGGCGACCTATATCCCGCCGGCACGGGCGATCGAAGTCGGCATCCAGATAAATCCGCGCGGCCTGCTTTACGCGGTGCCATGCGTGAGCAGCTATGTCGGAGGCGACATCGTCTCCGGACTGCTGGCGTCGGGCATCTATCGCTCACCCGAGCTTTCGATGCTTATAGACGTCGGCACGAACGGAGAGATTGTTGTCGGAAACAACGAATGGCTCGTCTGTTGCTCGGCTTCCGCAGGACCGGCGTTCGAAGGCGGCGAAGTCAAATTTGGAATGCGGGCGACTCATGGGGCCATAGAAAAGGTCAAGATCCTCGAAGGCGGCGAAGTCGTCGAGATGGTAGTCATCGCAAAGGAGAAACCGCGCGGCATCTGCGGGTCGGGTTTGATTGACGTCATATCCGAGCTGCGGCGTCAGGGCGTTGTTGACAGGATGGCGAAATTCTCCGAAGCCGGCTATTGCAGCCGATTGATATCCAACGACGACGGCGTGGAATTTGTCCTCGCCTATGCTGATGATACCGCCATTGGAAGGGACATCGTCATTACGCAGCCGGACATCGACAATCTTGTACGCTCAAAGGCCGCCGTATACGCCGGAGCGTCGGTGCTCATAAAGAGCATGGGCCTGAAGTTCGACGACCTGGAGCATTTATACATTGCTGGAGGTTTCGGCAACTATCTGGATCTGTCGGGCTCGATTGCTGTCGGGCTTTTGCCGGACATCCCGCTTGAAAAGGTAAAGTTTATCGGCAACAGTTCCCTCACGGGGGCGAGGCTGGCGATACTTTCCAGGGAAGCCCTCGCGGAGATTGAGAATATAGCTCAGAAAATGACGTATATCGATCTGAGCAGCAACATGCAGTTCATGGACGAGTATAGTTCCGCCTTGTTTTTGCCGCACACGAATCTGGAACTATTTCCGTCAGTGTCGTAGCAAAGAAATCAGTTGAAGTTTTACATATGAAAAAAGAGAAACGGAGGAAGCTATGGACAACGTAGCCGAAAAGTGGACTACCAAGGTGAATACCGTGACTCTCGGCGCCACCAAGGATCAGGGCGGCACGCGCGAGAAGACGGTCACCATCGGTGGAAGCAGCACATTGCCCTATCTCAATTTCGAAGGAGAATGGCCAAATCCACCGGCGGTCGCGATCGAGATTCTGGACGTGAAACCCGCGGATTGGCCCGAGCCGCTTGTTGACGCCTATAGCGATGTGTGGGACGACCCTGCAAAGTGGGCGAAGCGCGCCGTCGAATACGGGGCGGAAGCGATCTGCATCTCTCTGAGAGGCACGCATCCGGACTTTGAGAATCGGTCGGGCGATGAAGCTGCGGGCGTCGTGAAGGACGTTCTGGGCGCTGTCGGTGTGCCGCTCATTATCTGGGGATGCGGCGACTTTGGCAAGGACAATGACGTGATGCCGCGCGTGAGCGAAGCGGCCAAGGGCGAAAACTGTTTGCTCGGGAGCGCTGTGGAGAAGAACTACAAGACCCTGGCGGCCTCCTGCCTCGCTGACGGGCACAAGATCATCGGCGAATCGCCGCTCGATATCAACATTGCCAAGCAGGTGAACATCCTTGTTTCCGAAATGGGGATCTCGCTTCAGGATATCGTGATCTTCCCCGCAACCGGCGCCCTCGGCTACGGCATGGAATACAGCTACTCCATTATGGAACGCGGCCGGACAGCCGGACTCTCGGGTGACAGGATGCTCGCGCAGCCGGTCGTCTGCACGGTCGGGCATGAAACCTGGCGCGTCAAGGAAGCGAAAGCGTCCGCAGAGGAATTTCCCACGTGGGGAGACCTGAAGAAGAGAGGTCCCATCTGGGAAGCAACATGTGCCGCAACGTTAATGCAGGCGGGTGGTGAACTCATCATTATGCGCCATCCCGACGCAGTCAAGGGTTTCAAGGCGCTGTTAAACCAGTTTACTTCGTAACCCCACGAAGCCACATAGGGGAGAACGTCTCACGCTTCGGGACTCCCGGAGAGAAAGCCTGCAAGGAGGAGAGAATGAAGGTAATAGGCGAGAGACTCAACGGCATGTTTCTGAACGTCCGCAAGGGCATCCAGGAAAAGGACAAATCGATCATTCATAAGGTGGCCCTCGACCAGATAAAGGCCGGCGCCAACATTCTTGATATCAATGTCGGACCCGCCTCGGACAAACCGCTTGAGACGATGGTCTGGCTGGTCGAGACGGTGCAGGAAGTGACGGATATTACTCTTGCCATCGACACGCCCAAATTCGATGTCATGAAGGCCGCGCTCGAAGTCTGCAAGAATCCGGCGATGATCAATTCCAGCAAGGGCGAAGAGGAAAAACTCGACAAATATATGCCGCTTGCCAAAGAGCATGACGCGGAAATAGTCGGCCTGTGCATTAACGAGAAGGGGATTCCGAAAGATGTCGGGGGGCGTGTCGAGACCGCCGCACTCATCGCAATGAAGGCGATGGAGCATGGCGTCGATACGGACAAACTGTACATCGACCCGATTCTTATGCCGGCAAACGTCGCGCAGGAGCAGGCCACGATCGTTCTGGAGGCCATGTCCCAGTTCAAGATGCTGAGCGACCCGGCGCCGCACATCGTTGTCGGCCTGAGCAACCTGGGCCAGGGCGCGCAGGAAAGGGAACTCCTCACGCGCACGTGGATCGTGATGGGCGTCATGAACGGACTCGATGCCGCCATTATGGATGCCGACGACGAGGAAATGAAAAAGGCGTTCATTTCGGCAGAGCTTCTGATGAACAAGGCCATCTACAGCGATTCATACATCAAGGCCTACAAAGCAAGCCACGACCACCAGTAAAAATAGTGTGGTCGAAAAGCGCATGATGGATTAACCGACATACGTGGCGGGCTCGCCCCCGCCACGTTTTCACTATGTGAATATGGTGCGGCTGAGCTGCAACCAAAACCGGTTCTCACCACGCACAACGCGGAGATTGTTATTCTGACCCCGCCACAAGCGGGGGAAGAATATCTATGTTTATCGCAAAGGGTCGCAGAC
>CAYZZY010000147.1:0-6767 GCA_964482745.1 uncultured bacterium | reverse complement strand
GATTCCCGCCCGCCTCTCGGCGAGGCCGAGGGCCTACAGATTGCGGGAATGACAGAATGGGCGCACCGCCATGCCAGCCTCGCGGCCAGGCGGGCGCCCCTACAAAAAAAGAGGAAATCCGCTTGAATCCGTGTTCATCTGTGGTAAATAAAGAAGTCTTGAGTCTCGGGTCACGAATGGACCGAAGAGAAACCGTTTGAATCCAAATAACATCCAGCCATTTCCTGAGTCCGTCCTGTCAAAGCCGGTTTCTTTCTGATATAATCATGCTCATAGCGCTGCCGGAAATGACGACCGCGATCTCAGGGTTCATTGCCGGGGTGCACAAATAGTGAAGAGATCCATCAAGAGTTGAAAGCGCCGCCGCAGCGGGAGGAGGACAAGATGGATATACTGCGAATCGTGCTTGCCGTTCTGCTGCCGCCATTGGGTGTGTTTTTGCAGGTCGGGTTTGGTCTGCACTTCTGGCTCAATATCCTCCTGACGCTTATGGGCTATGTGCCGGGGCTTGTTCATGCAATATGGATCATAGCTAAAAAATAGCGCTACATTTCGACAAAGGGAAAAGGAATCTCACTTCCAGGAAATCTCCAATGAGGGGTTATCAAACCATGATTCGTCTCTGTCTCGTCCGACCATGCCGGAGCTTTGTCATTTCGGCGCTCACATGTTTTTTTCTGATGGCGCCGGCGCCTGTCCGGGCTCAGTTTCCTCTGAATACAAATGGGGCCTCGCCGGAATCGGCGCCGCAGCAAGCTGCACAGCAACCAGTCGAAAACATTGACGACGCGATTGCGCGGCTCCAGGAACTGCTGATCGATGCGCGTCAAAAGCTGAGAAGCGCGCAAGACTCGCCGGAATCGGCGGCTCCTGAGCAGCTTGCGGTCACCGCGGATGAGATGCAAAGCAAATTGAGCATGCTCTATGAGAGAGTGCGCATCTATCAACAGCATATTGAGGCGTACAAGGCCCTTAAAGAGACCCGGTCTGCAGGCAAAAATCTATCGCTCGAGATTGAGAGTTGGAAAGGTTTCGAGCAGACTCCGCCGTACCCGATGAGTCTGGTGGACGAGCTACGCGGTGCGATTTATGCACAGAATCTCAAGATCAAAAAAGAAGAAGTCAAGCAATCGATGGCGGATGCCGAACTGGCGGATGCCCGACTGCTTATGAAAGCCGCGGAGCAGCGCCTTCGCAAAGTCCAGGAAGGCCTGGAGAAACCGTCCGGGACAGCCGACCAGGTTCGGTTGCAGTGGTTGTACAATCTCGCACTGCTCGAAACCACGGTGGCAAAGGCCAAGGCGCTCGGGGCTGAAACTCAGCGTTTGGCATTCAATGAAACACTGGCATATTACCGCCAGAGCCTGGCCTTTCTCGATCGCAAATTGCAGATAGCTTTGAGCGACGCGCTCCTGAGCAAGGAGGAATATGATGCAACCCTCGCAGCCATTGCCCTGGAACGCAAGGCGACGGAAAAAACGCTGCGCGAGACGATCCGTGAAGAGTTGCTTGCGCGGGAGCAACTTGAAGAGGCGCGGCAGGCCCTGACCCTGGCACGCGAAAGCCTGAAAGGAGAAGCACAGCTCGCCCCGGAAAAAACCGGAGAGATGGATCGCCTGCAGAAGACCCTCGACATGCGGACGGCGTGGTCTGAAACATGGAGTCAGATTGTCGAAGGTCTGGAATTTTCTCTCTATGAATTCAATACGGAAGAGATGGTCTGGGAAAAGCGGTATCGTCTCGCACAAGGGCAGGATGAGTCGGAACTGAATACTTTCCTCAAAGAGGCGGATAAGAAGCTGGAGGAACTGCGCGGCCGCCATTCATACTTCCAATCGAACCTCGAGTTGACGAGAAGCCTTGTCACCAGTCAACAGAATCGAATTGCGGCATTGGATGCGGCGAATGGAGATAAGGATCTGGGCCGCCAGACACTGGAAGCCTACACAAGGCGCGTGGCTTTTCATTGGAGCACCCTTGCGCGTTTCGAGAAATTGATCCAATTGTTGGAGCATTGGCGCTCCGAGATAGTCGAGCGCCGGCAGCACATACCTATCACAGAACGTTTTCGGACGTTTTCCGCCACCGCATCCAAGGTTGCCGAGAGTATCTGGGATTACGAACTATTTTCCGCGGAAGACACCATTATCATCGACGGGCAGCCTATTACCGAGCGGCGACCGGTAACGGTAAGCAAGGTGATTCGCGCCCTGCTCATCCTGGCGATCGGCCTGTGGCTCAGCGCGGTGTTCGCGCGCCGCATGCGTGCTACGAGCGTGAAACATTTCAGGGTTGAGCAGGCCGGCGCCGACTTGATAGAGAAGACCTTCCGCAGCGTTATCATTGTCTGTGTGGTGTTTTTCGCTCTGGTGACGGTGAAGATTCCGTTGACGGTTTTTGCCTTCCTCGGCGGCGCGCTGGCCATCGGTGTCGGTTTCGGCGCTCAGAATCTGATCAACAATTTCATAAGCGGCATCATCCTTCTGTTCGAGCGCCCGATCAGAGTGGGAGACATAGTGGAAATTGACGGCACTCGAGGCAAAGTGACGAATATCGGCGCGCGGTGTTCCGAGATCAGATGCTTTGGCGGGGTTGACATGCTGGTGCCGAACAGCACTTTCCTGGAGAAAAACGTCGTCAACTGGACGCTTTCTGACAATCTATTGCGTCTGTCGGTAACGGTGGGAGTGGCCTACGGGTCGCCAACAGATGATGTATCCCGTTTGATCACGGAAGCGTTGAACGAGCACAAAAGGATCCTGCGATTCCCGGAACCCGTGATCCTTTTTGAGGATTTTGGTGACAGCTCGCTCGTCTTCACGGTCTATTTCTGGATCGAAATCAGCTCTCAATTGGATTTTCGCATCATAGCGAGCGACTTGCGGCACATACTTGACAAGCGGTTGCGTGAGGCGGGAATCACTATCGCCTTCCCACAGCGTGATGTCCACTTCGACCATCCGAGACCGATCCAGGTGCAGATCATCGATAAGCAGGAGTTGAAGAACCCGGAAGACTACACACCTGATTCAAGCTGATAGATGAGTAGGGTTCGGCAGACATCTATTATTGTTTGAGCCACCTCATCTTTCGGAAAAGCAATAATTGAAGGATTGCGACAATCACTAAGAGCATGCAAACCGCCAAAAAGGCCAGGGGGCTTTCAGTCCCGGGGATTCCACCGACATTTATGCCGAGCAGTCCGGTCAGAAGCCCCAGAGGCAGAAAGATCGCGGCGACAATCGAAAGAACATACATGGTCTTGTTCATCTGTTCCGCAAGGCGGCCCTCCAATTCTTCCCGTATAACCGCCGCGCGCTCACGCGCCGAATCGAGATCTTCGACATGACGGGTAACGCGATCCGCCACTTCTCGAAGACGAATCCTGTTCATCTCATCCAGCCAGTCAGCCTTTTCCGTCTGAAGGCGGAGTAAGGCTTCCCGTTGAGGAGCCAGGTATCGACGCAGTCGGATGGCCTGCCTGCGGAGATCGCTTATGGCGCTTCGCAGCCGATAGCTCTCCTGCTCCAGTATCTGGTCCTCCAGGTCATCGACGGCGTCGTCCATTTCAGATAAGACCGTGGACATGCGCTGGGAAAGACGGTCACACAGTTGGACGAGGAATTCACCTGAATCAGCGGGTCCATCACCATCTTTCAACGCGCTGCGCAGGTCCTCGATAGCCATCACGCGGCGGTGTCGAACAGTAATGACTCTGCCGGATTCGATCCATGCTCGAATGGACACCATGTCATCAGGGTCCGCTCCCGGATTCAGGTTGACTCCGCGCAAAATCACCACCATGCCTTTGCCATGCGCGAAACACCTTGGTCGCGTTTCTTCATTGGTCAAGGCTTCCATGATCACGGGATCAAGGCCGCTCTCCTCGCTCATCCACCGCTGGGCCTGTTCATTCATATAATCCAGATGCAGCCAGAGGACACCCTGATCCTGCGACCAGCGGCGAACATCATCCCATCCGCCGGATCGGCCTCCACCCTTCCCATCCAGGATTATTGCGGATACCAACCCTTCAGTTTCCATTTAAGCCCTCCTTTTTTAGAATTTGTTAAAAGTCTAACATGCGGCAGCAGAACCGTCAACATATGAACTCCATTTGCTATTCTTTGGAAACCTTCATATACTTTAAAAGCACCATCCAATTTGGGGAGTCCATTCCGAGTCAACCTACTATTCAGGGACCACAAATTATGCGGTATTGTCTATTACGATCAAATAGTACCGTGGGTATTTGAGTATACGAATCTCTCTATGAGTCTGATATCAAGGCATCAAATATATGTCGTTGGCCTGCAGACGGTGAAAAGGCCTATTCCATAGGTCCGGGAAGCACGGCCCGGCAGAGCCGCAACCAAAACATTGGCTCCGGGTACACAGTCAGTGCCGGGGACAGTCCCCGTCGCCCCGAACAAATTCCATCTGTTGGAGTTACGGGTGGCATCGCATGAAAATCATGACAAAAATTCACGAAATTCAAGGGAAGTAGTACAGAGGAATTGCCATGACCCGAAAAATAACCCTGAAAAAATTGCTCCTGATAGCAGGAATAGTGTGCCTTCTGTCACTGATAGTCATGGGAGGATTATCATTTGTGCTTTTCACCTTTTTCCCCCGAGATCAGATTAAGACAGCAATTACCAGGGATCTTTCGAGCAGGCTCGGTCTGGATGTTGTCATCGAAAGCATTTCTCTTGGTTTCTATCCGGGCATCGAGCTTGTGGCCGAACGACCAGAGATAATCGATCCGGCAACGTCTCAAACGGTCATCTCAGCGGCGAATGCACGATTTGATGTCGGCCTCTATAGGCTGCTGAAACGGGATATTTCAATTGAGAATATCACTGTGAACGTGCCGCATCTCCAACTTGCACGCAATGAGGACAAGGTCTGGGATATTGAGAAGACAGTTAATTCCATCAAATCCAGGCTTGCAGATCCGAGAAAAAAAACAGACAAGAAAACCATGGTTAGAGGTTTCAATATCAGTCCGATTCGCATTCGTAATGGAAGGATAAGCGTTCACGACGAATCTTCAGGAAAACAGCTTGAAGTCAACGATATCGCACTTACTATGGACTTTAGAAATGATCTATTGCAGTTGCATTCAGCCTCGATTGTCCATTCTCCCATATATGCCGACATTTCCGGTGAAATTTCGGATCTTACCAAATCGACTCGCGTTTTGGATTGCAGCGCAAAAATCCGTGTCAGAAATGAAGGCGCGCTTTCCGACCTGAATATTGTGGATCTTGCACAGGATGCGTCGCTGGCAGAGGGCGTCGTTGATCTCTCGGGCAATTTTGAGAATGTGGCGATTGAAAGCGCTCTTTCAATCAACCGAATCGCAACCAAGGGGTTCCACACAAAGGGTACAATGTCAGGAAATCTTCTAACAAGGGAAGGGGTTCTCGACATCGCCAATGGAGAAATCTCCTTCGGCGGCAGTTCGATGAAATTCAAAGGACGCTGCACGGATCTGTGGACAGATAATCGGGTACTCGATTTGGACGGCACAACTGACATCTCTTTGGGAGAAATCGGCTCACTTGTCGACTCCGAGTTCGTTTCAGAGTTGCAGCTCGAAGGCAAGACAGCAGGTCCTCTGAAGATATCAGGTCCCATAGAAAAAATGAACATCAATACAATGCTCGATCTTTTCGATGCAGGCATAACATTGCCGCACTTGATGCGGAAAGCCCCGGGGTCCCCTGCATCTCTTCGGATAGACGCCTGTTACGCCATTGGCGATGAGGTTGTGATTGATGATTTTGAATTTATTGTCGGCAAAAGCGAACTTAAGGGCAGCGCTCATATGAAAGCCCAGCCGAAGAGAGAAATGCGGGCATCCCTTCATACTTCGGATTTTCCCCTGACAAGGCTGGACCAATTGCCGGGTGGAAACTTCACTAAAGGCGCCCTGGCAATCGACGCGGAGGCATGGCAACCGGGCAGTATCGACGGGCAATTACAGCATTCCGGCGAGATGAGAATAACAAATGGCTCTTTTTCTCCGCATTCTTCTGACAGGCCGGTTGAGAATATTGACGCAAACATAAGCTGGAAAGAAGAAAACGCGAGAGTGGAATCACTGGCGTTCTCTCTCGGACAATCAAGATTTCTGGCGAATGGGGAGATTTCCGGCTTCGAGAAACCTTATATTTCGGGGACAATCTCCACCAACCTTTTGGACCTGGAACAAATATCGTCGACAATTCCAAATAGAAAAGAGGACAGGAAAGAAGGTGAAAAAACACCTTCAACTCCTTCAGGAAGGCTGGACAAGGTGTCACTTGAATTACTGCTCAAGGCCGATGAAATCTATGCGGGCCGCTTTAGAGCGGGCGCAAGCTCCGGCACGTGGCGGATTTCAGAAGGAACCCACAGGTTGGAACCTCTCTTGAGTGACTTTTCCGGCGGCCGACTGAACGGTTCCCTGGCTTTAGATACGCGGGACGAAATCGCTCGTTGGACGATGGAGTTTGAAGGCAAACAAATCAAACTTGCACAATTGCTGGAACAAATGCAGTCGGGAAAGACCAAAGCAAAGGGCGCGCTGGATATCTGGGGAAACCTGAGTGGTTCGGCAATGAAGGGACCCGGCGAGACCGCCAGATCCATAAACGGACAGATTGAATTCACAGCCAGGGACGGCGAGATCAGGCAATCCGTCCTCCTTAAAACTATCTTTCTCAGCATGCAGATGCCCCTCGCTCCTGTCCTTATTCCAGGATTGAGAGAGATAACCG
>CAYZZY010000146.1:0-6855 GCA_964482745.1 uncultured bacterium | reverse complement strand
CGAGTGAGCGAATGGATTCCTTCGCGGCCGATCTTATCAAGTATCGGGTCTACTACTTCTTCCCGCATGAAACTGGACCAGTCTTGCGCTTTCGGTTCACTTTGAGAGCTTGACTTGAACCTGATTCGAGGAATTGAATACTTGATCCTGTCGCCAAACTTAAGATAAAGGAAGCCGACAAGCGCTCCTCCAAGATGGGCCATCCTATCAACTTCGCCACCGCTTGGACCTGAACCTATCGTAAACAACAATTCGATTGCGCCCATCAACAGAACAAAGTTCCGCGCGCGCATTGGAAAAAAGAGGAACGCGAGAACGATCCTGTCGGGAAACACCATTGCAAAGGCAACCATGACTCCAAAAATCGCTCCCGATGCTCCGACAGTGACTATGTTATGACCGGTAGCCAGGTTCGTCAGGAAACTCAGCACCCCGGCGCCGATACCGGTGAGCAAATAATATCGCACGAACGCCCGCGAGCCCCACATCCCTTCGACGTCGCAGCCAAACATCCACAAGAACAACATGTTAAAAAGGATATGGCGTATACCAGCATGCAGAAACATGTAGGTCACCGGCTGCCAGATCATCCCGCGAAGCACCGAGCGACCATTCAAACCGAAAAGATCCAATAAAATCGGTTTGTGGAATACCCAGAAGGAAATATACAGCAGAAGAAAGATTGCGACATTTATGATTATCAGTTTTTTAATAGCGTCGGTCATGCGGAACGAAAAACCGAATTCGGGTCCGCCGGACCCGCTATGGTAATAGCGTGGCATATCGAATCGATCCAATCAATTGTTGCTGCCGCCAGAGGAACTCTGATCGGGACTATCCGCCTGTGAAGCGGCCTGGCCGCGATCATCGATCCCAAGGCGCTTCAGACGGAATGAAATCGAGTACTCGGGAAGGGTGCCATAGTAGCGGGTGTTTTCAAACGGTTCATAACCGGGCATCGCAACTCTTACGGTATGCTCGCGTTCCTTTTCCGTTCGCACTTTGCCGACCACAAGGGCGTTGCCCACGTACTTGTAGTATTTGGGATTGCTTGTAAGGCCGAAGAAAGCGCCGTCAACGTGGATCTCTCCATACGATCGGATTCCTTCGGGTATGGTCTCGGCGTTCTCACATACCAGGTAGATGGTTGTCGTTGGGCCTGCGCTTTTCTCGATCCCGGGTATCCTCCATCCGGTCAGATTGGAGCAGCCGGAAAACATGAGCAGCGCCAGCAGGAACAAGCCCGGAACAAGCTCGGAACGTCTTAGGCCTGTCCCCTCTGTTGTTTTTCGAGAAGCCTGAATCATGGAATCCGTCACCGCCGCGCGCATTTTCACCGAAAAAAGTCGTTCCAGCATGTCTGGCTCTCCAGTCTTTCGCCTCGTTCAATCCCTGATTAAAGTCTATCGGAAACCAAGATCGTTTTCAACCATCCGCATCCTCAAACTCCCTGGGGAACATGCGTCTGGCCATTCGAATCCTCTTGCCAATCGAAGGATGGGAATAAAGGACGAACTCAATGACGGGATTGGGCTCGAACTCCGAGAGGTTCTGCCGGCCAAGTCTGCTCATCATGGAAACAAATGCCTTCGGATTGGCGGTGAGCCCGAGCGCAAACGCATCAGCCTGGCGCTCGAGATGTCTTGAGAACGCATTTGCGACGGGCAAGAAGGACAGCGAGACTGCCGCGATAGTAAGCATGAGAAGCGGAAGACTTCCGATATCGGCAGGCCCGCACAGTCCAAGCGCGTGGGAGCATGTATTCAACACAAGGTAAGCCACATAGAAGCCAAGCGCGGAAATGCCGGACTGGAACATGAGCCCCCTCCATATATCCCAGTGCCTGTGATGCCCGAGTTCATGCGCGAGCACAGCCTCTATTTCATCGGGCTCATAGCCATCGAGGAGTGTATCACCCAGCACGATCCGGCGAGTATTGCCGAGACCCACAAGCGCCGCATTGGCCGCGCGTGTCTTTCGGCTCAGGTCCATCTCATAAACGCCCCTCACCCTGGTCTTCACCTTCTCGCAGAGACGAACAAGCCTTTCTCCCAACTCCTTATCCCGGAGCGGCACAAAGGTGTAGAAAATCGGCATGAGGATCACCGGCGCGAGGTTGGCGATAACGACAGCAAATGCGATGAACATGCCCGTCGCAATGATCCACCAGTTTTCGGGAAATCGGCGCAGGAGCCAGTAGACAGCCTCTATCATGGGGACTCCGATAACGAGGCCGACAAACTTGCCCTTCATCTCATCCCATGCCCAGCCCGGCAGACTCTGCGTGGATTGCCCATAAGCATGTTCAAGAACATAGCCGCCATAGAAGTCAAGGGGCACGGCAATCAATTCATATACGAGTCCGACGGCCAGGAGGTACAGGAGCACAACAACCCAGGTATTTCCGGTGAAAGCTTCGAGCCAACGCGCAAGACCGACCGATATCCCCGTAAAGAGCAGCAGGACGAGAAATATCAGGCCGGCCGCGAGTTCGACAACAAACAGGATGCGCTTTGCCCGGTTGTATGACTCCGCCTTCTCGCTCTCTTCTGCGCCTGAGGGCTCTCTTGAATCTTCCGGCGGCTCCGACAGACGCTCCTCGAGACCTGGACTTTCCTCTGAGAATGTCATTTGCAGAATCCGAAGACTCCTCGTGTGCCGGGACCCGGCTCACATCTCCTGCAGGCCCGGTCCTATCTCCGGATCGATCATTACGTTCACGCATGCGGGCAGGCCCGAATCGATCGCCCGGCGGATCGCAGGACCGATATCATCAGGCTTCTCAACGAATTCGCCGTGTCCACCCATCGCTTCAATAATCTTGTCGTATCTTCTCGGTTTCAGTTCGCATCCGAAGGTCTGCCCCTTTTGACTCTTGAACGGACGATGAATCATTCCCCAGCAGCTATCGTTCCCCACAACGGCCACAAAGGGAATGTTATGGCGAAGCGCCGTATCGAACTCCATGAGCGTCAGGCCGAAACTGCCGTCGCCCGTTGTCACGATTACGTTTTTGGTCGGATCCGCCAATTTGGCGGCGATTCCATAAGGCACGCCTACTCCGAGACAACCGAACAGCGAGGAGACCAGCGAGAGGTACTGTCCCGGTCCAGTAGCGGGAAGCGCGAGGTTGCCCCAGACACACATGTCTCCTCCATCGATGCAGAGAACCGTATCGCGATCTACAAACTGCGATATCTCCCGGCATAGTCTCAATGGGTGAATCGGCGTCTGGTCGGAGGCAAACATCGGCTCGAATGCCTCGCGCATCATTTGACGGCCGTTCTGAAGCTGCTCGACCCAATCCTTGTGTGAGGTCTTCTTTATGCCGTCAATAAACTGCCGGAGCACCACTCCCACATCGCCCACTATGCCGACGTCGGGCGTGCGCCCGTTGCAGATTGCGGAGGGTTCGATATCAATGCGGATAAGTTTCAAAGACGGGGCAAGATGTTTCGCTTCAAACGTGAAATCAAACCGCGTCCCCAGCATAATGAGGAGGTCGGCCTCGGCCAGCGTGGCGCGCAAGGCGGGATCGAAGGTAAAGCCCGGCCCGATCACAAGCGGATGATTGTCAGGGACCGATCCTCTGGCTGCCGTGCGCGTGTAAAGCGGAATGTCGGTCTTTTCGATAAATTCTTTCAGTTCATCGTGAGCCTGTGACCACCATACGCCGCCGCCCGCGACGATCATCGGTTTTTGCGCCTTTTCGATAAGTTCGAGCGCTTTCTCCACATCGCGCGGATTGCCCGCCGGCCGGGACTGCAGCCGATGGCATTCAGGCACCTGAACCGACGAAACATCCACTTCCGCAAATAATTTGTCCATCGGGATCTCAAGATAGGCAGGACCCGGCCGGCCGCTGGTGGCATGGCGCAAAGCCATTCCCATGTACTCGGGGATCCGCTCTGTCTCATAGACGGCCCGTGCAAACTTTGTCATCGGTTTGACGACGTCCAGTTGATTGAAATCCTGAAGTGCACCGGTATCAAACTGGTTGATCGACGCCCTGCCCCCGATAGCCAGGAGCGGCGTAGAGCCGGCATAAGAGTTGGCGATTCCGGTGAGCATATTCGTGAAGCCCGGTCCCGCGGTTCCGATACATACTCCGGGTTTTCCCGTCGACAGCGCCCACCCCTCAGCCATATGAGCGGCCGATTCCTCGTGCCGCACGTCGATCACCCTTATTCCCATCTCGACACACCCTTCGAATATGGGATATATATGTCCGCCAACAAGCCCAAACAGGTGCTTGATACCGTCGTTCTTCATTACCTGCGCGGCCAGCGCGCCACCTGACACCTTTGCCATCTCCAGCTCCTTTCGCTTGAATAGTGATCGAGGGAAACTATCAGACTCACGCCGATACCGTGTGCGAATTTCCGGAGACTATTATATCAGAAGACGGGTGAGCCTGCATGCTCGATGTGGGTATTCGGGACGGAAGCTGCCCCAGACGCTTGCTTCAACCTTTAAGCGTTGACGGGGAACGTTTGCAGATCGGATCTGGATCCTATCAGGATCTCAAACTCCTTTAAGAGGTTGGCGTCGAATTTCCCTTGCTCGGTCTCTTCTCGCAGAATGTTCATGGCCTGGACGTGCGACAGAGCGTCGCGATAGGCCCGCTTCGATGTGAGCGCATCATAGACATCGACAATAGCCATTATCCTGGCGAGCAATGGGATGTCCTCGCCTACAAGTTCTGATGGATATCCGCTCCCGTCAAACTTTTCGTGATGATGCTTTATTATCGGGAGAACGGGGGCAAGCGAGTGCAATGGACGACAGATGTTTTCCCCCACCTGGGGATGTTTCATGATTTCCTCGAATTCTTCGGGGGTCAGTTTTCCGGGCTTGTTCAGGATGTTATCCTTTACGCCGATTTTCCCGATGTCGTGGAGGGCGCCGCCTTTTTCGAGGGTGCTTATATCTTCCGAGCTGAGTCCGATGTGCGTTCCAAGGCTGACGGAAAGTGAGGATACCCTGTCAATGTGGCCTTTTGTAAAATAATCTTTCGCCTCGATGGCGTTCGCGAGTGAGAAGATCACCGTTTCTGCATTCTCGAGATTATCAACAAGGCCTTTAATACGCAGGAGCGATTTCACACGAGCATAGAGTTCCCTGGGTCGAACGGGTTTTGTGAGATAGTCGTCAGCGCCCGTTTCAATGCCGCGTATCTTGTCATCAAAATCATCAACCGCGGTAACCATGATTATGGGAATGAGATTTGTGTTTTCGCTTTTCTTCAATTGTTCGCAGAGCCGCAGGCCGTCCATTTCAGGCATGGACACATCCGTAAGGATAAGGTCGGGCTTTTCAAGTTCAATCTTCTCGAGTGCTTCTACGCCGTTTGATGCGACGATGACGTCATATCCACTTCTTTCAAGCAGTTTCCTGTGCAAATCGACGATAATCTTTTCGTCGTCCACCACCAATATTCTTGGTTCCATCATATTCGATGTTCCTCGTTTGATTCTTGATGATTTCTTTTTTCCTGGATATACCGAAGCGCCTCGTCGCCAGTTACGAACGTGACATCCCTGCCTCTTTTCCTGGAAGACTCGATTATTCCTTTGAGGTTTTTCTCCAGATTATCGAGAGAATAGAGAAACATCTTTGCCGACCGGGGCCGATCCGGCAAAAGCTCGTCCGGATGAAAATAGGTGGCAAAGAACGGCTCGGCTTCCTCACACTGGAGTCGCTCCTTTATGATCCGGCTATAAAGCATCGGCAGAACCGTGACCTGCAGAAAAACGTCTGTTCCCGTTTTTGAGCCGGTGGTTTTGCCGGCGCGCGATGAAAGGGTTTTCGCCTTTCTGAGGATACCCGATTGGGAGGTAAATTTCGGAATCTCCGTTATCGGCAATCCTTTCTCGCCGCCGGTCGGCGGACGCCTGTAGTCGGCATCGGACGGATGATACCATGCCCGAGGAGTTCCCAGCCAATCGATCCGGTTGTCAAACCTCGTTCCTGCGCCGCCTGGCCCGCCTTCGAAATAAACGCCGGGGCTTGCAGAGAAATCTATTGGAACTCCCAATTCGGCAAGTTTTTTCATTGTCGTATTGTTTTGAAACGTCCAGCCCATATGACAGGTGGTGGGGCTCTTTCCCAGCATTTTTGAAAAGCCCGAGAAACCCAATTCCAGGCATTCGGAAATCCACTTCGAATCCTTTATCTCTTGCTTCCAGCAATTCCACTCGGACGACCAACGCCAGAGATGGGGGTGCCACGCCAGTTCATGGCCCTCTGCCTCAAGCCGTTTCCACATGTTCATGTGCTGCTCGATCGGCCATGATTCGGATCCATAAATCTCTTTCATCTGGGAGTCCGAGCGAAGACAAAAAACCACTTTCGGGCTTATCCCGGTGTCATCCGCAATCCGCTTCAGACGCTGTTGCAGAAGGGCGACGCCTTCAACGAGACCTCGCCACTCCTGATGGGAGCGATGGACATCGTATCGGACGCCCCCATATTGTAGTCGGTCGGGATCGCAGTCACATCCAAGGAGTATCATCATTTTTTCGGCCATTGACAAGTGTCCGGAATTCTGACGGCGCCGTAGCCGGGGGAGATATGCAAATCCTGCTGAATCGGTCAAAATCGTGCAGATCCGTCCGGTATCGAACATTCGGGATCCGACACGAATGCCACATTTCCATCGGTGCATAAAATGGGCAACCGCAACGGGGACAAGCTATTATATCAAAAAATCATGTTCCCGCAATCCTCATGATTGCGGATCGATACCATACGCCTCCGGCTGAAGGTCAAATCTGGAGCAAGTTTTGTGCCACAAATCCTTGCCTCCCTCCGTTTAATCCCGAATCCAATCAATACATAACTACTTCTAAATAT
>CAYZZY010000145.1:0-6929 GCA_964482745.1 uncultured bacterium | reverse complement strand
CGCTGGCAAACTCCCTCTGGAGCATGTTCACCGGCGATGTCCCATACAAAAAAATCCTCAAAGACGTGCTTGCTCCCGGAATTCAACGAAGGTTGATGCGGGAAGCATGGCGTTCGATGATCAGGACCGATTCCGCGTGGGATAGATATGCCGGACGTACACTGTCTCGCGTTCGTCTACGCACCGGACTGGCACAATCAAGTCTGGTCTCCGGGACAACGGTGGCGATTATCGGCGGAGGACCCGGAGGGGTGAGTTGTGCACTCAGGCTGCTTAAGAGGGCACGGTCCGAAGGCGTCCGCCTGCGAGTTGTCATATTTGAGGGAAAGGATTTCGACCTGCATTACAACCAGTGCGTCGGCGCCTTGTCGCCTCCTCTGGAGCGAATGTTGCGCGAGGAATTGGGAATCGGGCTTCCTTCGGACCTGATTAAGCGCCGCATCGAAAATTATCGGCTCTACAGCGACCACGCTGACATCCTGCTCGACGGACACTCCCGATCGGAACCCACCTACGCCGTCCGCCGGGTCATGTTCGACCGCTTTCTTCTCAAGCAGGCCACGGAGGCCGGAGCCGAAGTCGTACGAAGCCGGGTGACGGGCATCGAATTTGTCCGTGACCGTGAAGTGGACGAAGTGCGTGTTTATAGTGAAAGTCAATATTTCCGGGCGGATGTCGTTGTCGGCGCTTTCGGGATGGATGAGGCGATGCTTAATTGCTGGGAGCGCGCGACGGACCGGGCTCGCCCGTATCAGCGTCCTCAGAAAATGCTGAGGACATTTATTACCAAGATCCATACCGATCCCGCCTTCATAGAGTCAACGCTCGGCAACACCATTCATGCGTTTCTCCTTTCGGGATCGCGCATAGAATTCGGCGCCGTCACGCCCAAGGGAGATCATATAATCGTCAATATCGCGGGAAAGGATGTGTGCTCTCTTGACCTCGACGATTTTCTCGAGCATCCGCAGGTAAGCTCGCTTCTGCCCGAGTTCGATAGAAGTCTGATCGATTACTATTCGGGACATTTTCCTACATCGCATTCCAGCAATGCATACGGTCATCGCTATGTGCTCGTGGGAGATGCGACCGGCTGGCTGCGGCCCTTTAAGGGGAAAGGGATCAATACGGCGATTCTCACAGGAATAAGGGCCGCCGATGTCCTTTTCGAACGAGGTCTTTCTCGCAAGGCCCTCAAGGCGTATGCTAATATGTGCGCTGATCTGAGAGACGGCTATTACTATGGCCTTGCTGTTCGCAGCCTGTCCAGATTCGCCCGTTCTCTCGGGCTTATTGACTCGGCGCTTCGCATTGCAGGGACAGACAAGCGCCTGCAGGAGATATTTTACATTGCGGTCTCAGGCGAAGACTCCTATAAAAGCATCCTGCTGCGGTTGCTGACCCCGTCAACGTTCCGCAAGCTCGCGCTGAGTTCGGGTAAGCATATGTTGAATCGCTTGCGAAGCTCGGGAGCCGCTTCGTAAGACAGGCAAAAGGCAAGGCATGGTGAAGGGAAAACGATTATGGCGGAATCATCCGCAGGGAATATGAGGGGCGCAAAGCCGCTGGTGGCGATAGTCGGCAGGCCGAACGTGGGAAAGTCAACCTTGTTCAACCGGCTCACGGGCAGACGCACCGCGATCGTGGACGACTGGCCCGGCGTCACGCGCGATCGTATCTACGGCGAGGTCGAATGGATCGGACGACTCTTTGACGTGGTGGATACGGGCGGCCTGATTTCCGGGACGGATGACAGCATAACCCGGGGCGTGTACGACCAGATTCTCATGGCAATTCAAGATGCTGCGTGCATTGTTTTTGTTACCGACACTGTCGACGGTGTCACTCCCGGCGACCAAGATGTGGCTCAGATATTGCGCCGCAGCGGGAAACATGTGGTTCTTGCGGTCAACAAGGCCGACAACAGGGAGCGCGAACTGTCGGCTTCCGAAATGTATTCGCTCGGATTCGGCGAACCGAATCCCATCTCATCGCTACACGGCATCGGGATCGGCGAATTATTAGACATTGTGATCGATTTGATTCCCGAACACCTCGAGATCGAACCGGCTGCCGACACAATTAGGATTGCAATAGTAGGGCAACCCAACGTCGGGAAATCGTCGCTTGTCAACAAACTCCTGAACGAGGAGCGCGTCATAGTCGACTCGAAGGCGGGGACGACGCGCGATCCGGTCGACGTCCATTTTCATAGAGGCGACGATGCTTACGTGCTCATCGATACTGCCGGGCTCAAGAGGCCGAGCAAGGTCGAGCAGGGTGTCGAGCGCTACAGCGTGGGGCGCGCGTTCGGGAGTATTCGGCGCTGTGATGTTGCGCTTCTGCTTATCGATGCGAGCCGCAAAGACGGCGTCACCGAGCAGGACTGCCGGATAGCGAACAAGATAGACGAACATGGGCGAGCGCAGATTATCGCGTTGAACAAATGGGACATCTCCGACAAAGATCATCGCACGTTCGATTCCATGGTGAGTAAACTCGGAAAGAAAATGCCCAATCTTTCATATGTTCCCGTTATATCCATATCCGCCAAGACCGGCCTTCGGCTTCCGAGAATTTTCGATGAAGTCAAGCGTGTACACGAAAACCTCATGCGGCGTATTCCCACAAGCGATCTGAATTCGTTCATGCAGGAGATATTCCTCGCGCATCCTCCGCGTCCGAAAAGAGCAGGTCTTCCCAAACTGCTCTATGCCACACAGGCGTCGATGGCTCCTCCGACGTTTGTGCTTTTTATGAATCGGGCTGAGTCGATCGACAAGACCTATCTGCGCTATATCGAAAACCGACTGAGAGAGCAGTTCGATTTTACCGGCGTTCCATTCCGTTTCGAGGTCAGACGAAAGACCCGAGATTAATCTTCACAAGCCTCACTGTTTCTAAAAATGCATTCCTGATCACCGAACCGACGCAATGTTGGTGGGGGATAGATGCGAAGTTATTCGTATCTGAAATGAAGAACCTCAGAAGGAGAACAGAGTTATGCGACTGCACTTTCGGAAGAGGACGTGGAGGAAGACGAATATGTCACGCATTTTGATAGCAGGCTTGATCGTGGCGTTCCTGGCGCCGGTCCGCGCCTATGGCATAAGTCCTGAAGAGGCGCTCGAAGAATTGCAGGATCGAAACATCCCTCGTACGAAGGAGGAATTCATTCGACGGGCAAGACAGGGTGATTCCGCCGTTGTGGACCTGTTCATAGCGACCGGCGTTGATGTAAATGTGAAGAAGGGCGATGGGGTTACGGCCCTGATAATTGCGGCGGACAGAGGCCACACGGAAATTGTAAAGGCCTTGCTCGAAAAAGGGGCCGATGTGAACGCCCGATCCTCTTCCGGGGGCACACCTTTGATTGGAGCCGCGAAGGCGGGACGTGAGGACATCGTGCAGATCCTGCTGACCAATGGCGCCGACGTGAGCGCAAAAGATGGACATGACATGACGGCCCTGATATTCTCGGCCCGACGCGGCCATGCGGGAATTGTGGAAGCCTTATTGGAGAAAGGCGCTAACGCAAATGACAGGGATGAAACAGCGGGGGAGCCCGTGTTATACACGGCGGCGAGCAGGGGGCACACCGAAAGTGTCAAGGCCCTTCTTGATCGTGGCGCCGAGGTGGATGCGCGGAGCCGGAGAGGTTGGACGGCGCTGTATGTTTCGCTATGGCAGGGACACACAGGCATAGTGAAGGCCTTGCTCGAGAAGGGAGCGAACATAGGCGAGAGATTTGAAGGTGGTACATTGGACGGCGAGACTGCACTGACATGGGCCGCCTGGAAAGGCCATGCCGAGATTGTGAGGGACCTGCTGGACAGTGGAGCCGATGTCAATATGACGAATGAAAGAGGATCCACGCCCCTGAGCAAGGCCGCATGGGCCGGCCATATCGATATTGTGGAAGCCCTGCTGGAAAGCGGCGCCGAGATGACCGGACGCGCCTTGAGGGAGGCGGCATCGACCGAACATATCGACGTCGTGCGGCTTCTCCTGGAAAGCGGATCCGAAGTGGATTCCGAAGACGATCGTGGGATGTCCGCCCTGGCCTATGCGGCAACGCGCGGGAACGTTGAACTGGTGGACCTTCTCCTGTCCAGTGGCGCCAGTACGAATCCCAAACACGAAAGCGCATGGACGGCTTTGATGGGCGCTGCCAAAGAAGGTCATGCGGAAGTTGTAAAGCTTCTGTTGGCCAACGGGGCCGATGTCAACGCCAAAAACAGGGAAGGCAAGACGGCCCTCATGTGTGCCGAAGAGAATGATCGTACCGAAATCGTGGAATTACTCAACGAGCCGGTCGGGGCGCCCGGGCCGTTGGAAGAACCACCTTCCCCCATGCCACCTCCCTCGATGTATACGATAGAAGAGGAGTGATGTGAAACCTTCTGACAGAACGCGGGAGAAGGCGTTGATGATTGCGGTGTCGAGAGGTTCCGTCGAGACCGTGCGCATCCTTCTCGGAAAAGGAGCCGATATTAACGCGGCTGATGCCGATACAGGCGCCACGGCCCTGATGATTGCCGCCGCCGGCGGTCATGCCGAGATCGGGCGGCTGTTGTTGGAGAAACACGCCGACGTCGATCCGAGAGATACCGCCACAGGATTGACGGCTCTGATGATCGCATCGGCCCGGGGGCACTACGGTTTCGCGAAGATCTTACTGGACAGCGGAGCAAAGGTGGACGAGAGGGACAGGGACGGCAATACTGCCCTGATGATCGCGTCGGCGAACGGTCATGCAGAAACGACGCAGCTCCTCCTCGACCGTGGCGCTGAAGCGAACGCAATGAACGAATCCGGCGTTACGGCCCTGACGTATGCGGTATCGAAGGGACATGATGATATCGCCGAGCTGCTCAGGAGGGCCGAGGCCGACGAAAAGGATGCCAGCAATGACGAGTGTGGTCAAGGTGATACCGAAGCATTGGAAAATCATTGATAAAGGCGAGATGATCTCCTCTCGTGCTGTGATCTCTTTCAAAAAAGCGATTGCCAAAATGACAAAGTCATATTTTCGAACCACGGTGCTGATACATCTCTTGCTGGTTCTGCTTGTGGCCTGCGACAGGAGCCCGGAATCGACCGCCCGGGCCGAACTTAAGGAATTGGGCTTCTCCTATACAATGGATGAATTCCTGAATCGCTCAATAAACGGCGATACTTCCGCGATCGGCCTTTTCCTTGCGGCAGGGATGGATCCTGATGCGAAGGGCAAGGGGGGTATGACGACCCTGGCCTATGCGGCGAAGAACGGTCATGTCGGAACAGCCCGGGTCCTGTTGGAAAAGAACGCCAGCGTTAATACCGAAAACAATCACGGGATTACGGCATTGATGAATGCCGCAGCCGCCGGGCATACGGATATGATTCAGTTTCTTGTAGAGAATGGCGCCGATGTGAACGCGAAGGATCACATCCTTGGCGCCACTGCCCTGATGTATGCGATATGGGGAGGCCACGCCGACGCCATAGAAGGCTTGCTTGGAAATAATGCTGATATGAATATACAGTCGAACGACGGGACAACCGCTCTGATGGCAGCGATAGAACGCGGCCACACGGACATTGCTGTTGTTCTTCTGGACAGGGGGTGTGATGCGGACGCCAGAACGAAACGAGGCGATTCGGCCTTGATGGCGGCGGCGTTGGCGGGCGATATTGGTATTGTACAGATCTTGTTGGACGGGAAAGTTGAAGTGAACGCGCAGGGAACAGAAGGCGCGACCGCCTTGATAGCAGCGTCGAGTCGCGGTCACATCGAGATCGCCAAGGCGCTGTTGGAGAAGGGCGCGGACGTGAACGCCCGAATGGACGAGGGGAATACGGCCTTGATGGCGGCGGCATTCGGAGGTTATGCCGATGTGGTGAGACTCCTCGTTGACAAGGGTGCTGATACAAGTGTGCGAGGGTCATACGGCGCCACCGCTCTGGTAGCCGCTAAATTCAAGAAACATCCTGATGTAATCCAATTTCTCCAGGAGATTGGCGCCGAGGAGTAGTTGAGACGTTTGATGCATGTAAACAGCAGCAAGGGTGGTAACGAAAAAAGGCAGATCAACATTGAAGATATCGCCGATAGGGAGAAAGCAACCTCGAATGAGAACTCTGGCGTTAATGCTGCTCATCGTGCTGTTTGTCGGCGGTTGCGCTTACGAATCGGATGAACCGATCATCGGCGGAACCCGGAATGCGGAAGGACAACTGACTCCCGAAGAAGCGCGCGAAAAGCTCCGGGAAATGGGTATCGAATACAGCGAGATCGCTTTTCTGCTCAGAATAAGGGATGGCGATGCCGATGTGGTGAAACTGTTCTTGAAAGCCGGAATGAGTCCGGATACCGTGGATTCGTTTCGTCTTCTCTATGGGGGCAGGCGCAATATGTCTGCCTTTGTATATTCGGTAAACCGGGATTATACCGAGATCGCAAAGGCCTTTATCGAGGCCGGAGCGGACGCAAATGCCAGGGATGAGCAAGTCAGTTTTACGGTTTTGATGACGGCGGCATCCCATGCGAACACGGAACTTGTTGATGCCTTGATTGGGGCCGGGGCAGATGTCAACGCGGAAGCAGGCGCAGGCTGGACGCCCCTGTTAGCCGCTGCTATCGGGGGACGCGTGGATGGAGGCGACGCATTCACCGACATGATGCTCGATGCCGTCCTCGGGCTTAAAGCGGAAATAGATGGCGGTGGCAGCGGAGGGCAGCGGACGTCGCCTCCCGGAAGGATTGATTCTCAGGGTTGCCTGGAGATCGTGACAACGTTGATCGAGAACGGAGCCGATGTAAATTCGAAAATGAGGCACGGAGAGACGGCCCTGATGCTGGCGGCACGCAAAGGACGCACCGAAATCGTCAAGACTTTGCTGGACAATGGCGCCGACCCGAACGTGAAAAACATGAATGGCGAAAC
>CAYZZY010000144.1:0-7081 GCA_964482745.1 uncultured bacterium | reverse complement strand
AACACTGATAAGGACGTGGATTCAAGCACATATGGGTGGGATCAAACATAAGCGATTCGATGATGGGAGCGACCGGAAATGACAGACACTGACGGACATTGCAGGACGACCGAGGGCGGGTGCGTGGACCTCAGGGAGGCCAAGTACGAACTGGACGCCCAAAAGGCGGACAGGAGCGAGGTGGAAGAGGTGGAACACAAGCTCGACGGTCTCAAGAACTGGGCGATAGGCATTCTCAGCGCCATCTGCCTGCAATTACTGGCGACGATCGCGGGAATCGCCTTATTTTTTATCAGAGGAAAATGAACCGGTGCCGCGCGAGACAAATGCAGACTCTCAACATACAGCTAACAAGGCATTTCCACCTTCATGAGTTCCTGAGGTCGAAGGACCATCCCGACTCCGCTGCGGCGATGGATCCGACACCGTTCCATATCAACAATATCCATTTGCAGTGCGCAACCATCTATGAACCTGTCCGGAAGCACTTCGGAGCAAGGATCTCTATAAGCAGCGGTCTTCGCAGCGACGCCTTGAATGAGGCCGTGGGCGGGCATCCTGCGTCACTTCACAGGTATGGAAAGGCAGGCGACCCTTATCCTGAATCGCCGGAGCTGCTTCTTCCGATGTTTGAATATATTCGCGACAGGCTTGAGTTCGCATGATCGCAACTGATTCTGTATAAGCAGAAAGGTGTCCTGTATGTCTCCCTGCCACACATGGGGAGGCGCAAGCTTTGCGAGGTGCGGAACCGCTAAGTGGGTGGTTTCCCCGCGGCTACCCGAAGTCCACCATGTTCCTCGTTTCCGTCACTTCGAAGGCAACCGAGGCCTGAATCATATAGGCCGCCTCAGGGCTGACGTACTCGGCGATTTCCTCCCTGATCTGCTCCAGCAACCTCCCTTCGGTCTGTATTTCTTTGACCTTGAGATACAGCCTGCAGCCGGGCGTGGAAAAGGAGACAGGACCTTCTTCAACGCAGAAGAAAACCGCATGGGGGTTGGCCTCGAGATTCGCAAGCGTTCTTCCGCCCGCCAGCCCCAGAGAAAAGAGCCCGTCGCGGAATCTCGGGCTTCCGAAATAGGCGGCGTTGGGTTTCCCGTCAGCGTCAGCCGTGGCCAGAATGCCGATCCGGCCGGGCTTGTTCACCATTTCAATAAAATCTTCTGAAATCTCAGCCATTCTTTTCCTCCCTGTTCAAAATCGCACCCTCCATCTTCCTTTGGCGTTGACAACGTTCTTTACCGGATGAAATCCCGGATCAGGTTGTTTATCAGTTCCGGCTGTTCGCGGACGACCCAGTGTGAACCACCGGGGATACGTTTGATCGTAAGATCGGGAACGTATTCATCCAGTCCATCGAGGTTATGGATCGTGAGCGCCGTGTCCTGTTCGCCCCATATCACAAGGGTCGGCACTTTTACTTCGAACATCTCGCGGGGCAAGGCGTTCACCAGGTTCGTCAGGTTCTCGTCCGCGCTTTCGCCTGAAGGAGGCGGCTCGAAAGGCATCGCGCGATAGTAGTTCAGGCCGCCGGTAAGCGCCCCGGGTTGGGACCACGCCTCGATGTATTTTTGTGTGTCCTCTTCCGAGAGTTCCGCGGCCTCGGTCTGGATTCCGCCGAGAAGTATGGAGTAGTCGTCGGCCGAAAGCATCCGCTCGGCCATCGGAGACCGAAACAAAAGCATATACTGGCTTGCCGCCTGCTGATCCGCATTGCCGACGAAGAGGCGGGCAAAGACTCCGGGGTGGGGCGCGTTGATTATGATCAGCTTCTCCAGATATTCCGGATGCCGGTTGGCAAATTGCCACGCGACGATCCCGCCCCAATCATGTGCCGCGAGGATGAATTTCTTATGGCCCAGATGTTCGGCGAGCGCCCGGAAATCTTCTATTAGGGCGGGTATTTGATATTGATCCGCTCCCTCGGGCTTCGAGGAAAGGTTGTAGCCGCGCATGTCGAGGGCGACGGCCTGGTGGTCCTTCCCGAACTCGACGAGTTGATCCTTCCACATATACCAGAACTCGGGAAATCCGTGAGCGAACAGGATCAGTTTTCCTTCGCCCGCCGTCGCATAATGCAATCGTACGCCGTTGATCTCGGCATATTCATGGCGGAAATCGTCATACTTACCCTTTGTGCTCTTGCCCGACATGCTGAATCCCTCTATCATACCTCTTCGTATAACGCCCTTGTCTCGGGATCCATCGCCGCCACGCGCTCGGCCGCTTCTTCCGGCGGGAAGGCCTTGATCGAGCCGTCAGGATTCTGCACGGCGCACCCACTTTCGGTCAGCATCTTATAGCGCTTTTTTCTCTCCTCTTTGTCCGGCGTACATACGAGCTGGCACATGCCGCAGGTCATGCTGAATTTGCCATCGATCAATGGGTGGATTCGAGCGCCTTCCATCGCCGGGCGACGCGTATGAATATCTATATGCTGCATTAAGGCCAGGCGGAAGTCTTCATCTTTTTCCGGCATCGGGAAGCGGCCAGGCGACCATGTGGACCACTTTCCCGAGGGATGCAGTCCGGTGAATCCGCCGCACACATACCCGCACCGGTTGTATTCCCGCCGTTTCGCGTAGGTGAATTCGACGCCCCCCATGCTGACGGTTTCCTCTTCCTCCGGATCCATCAGACCGGACTGGCATGCCGCCATGCAGATGCGGCAGCCGTCGCAGTAGTTGTCCTCCTCCGGAAGCGGGTCGGTGGGCTCCAACTCGGCGGTCGTGACTACACCACCGAGTATGATCGCCGCGCCTTCGTTGTTCGTGATTGCGTTGCCGGAAAGTCCCATATGCGCGACGCCGGAACGAATCGCAAGATACCTGAGCGAGATGTCGGGTTTCAGATCGAAAACCCCGCGAGGCGTATCCTGCCGGTACACCTGGTTCGACGCCACCGGATATGAAGGATAGCCTTTCTGCTCCAGGAACCTGGCGAGATCGAGCGCTATGCCGCTCGAAATTTTGTTCGCTCTGGTGTTGTCTTTCTGCTGTGAAAGGTGGTCTTTCTTCATCAGGTAAGGGGGAATGAAATTCTGATCCAGCGGGACGGCATAGCTGACGGCCGACTTCGCGCCCGGCAGCACGTATTCAAGATCAACCGACTCCGGACCGCCCGCGAGTGTCTCGGTTGTCGCGAATCCGATGGCGCACGCGCCCTCTCCCATGACCCTGTCGGTTATTAACTGCTCCAAGCTATACATAGTGCATTCTCCCAGTTGTTTTCATGCCTATTGATACATGGCCCTTATTTCCGGGTCCATTGAGGCCACCCGCTCGGCCGCTTCTTCGGCCGGGAGAAATTCGAGCGATCCATCCGGATTCTGAACGGCGCATCCGCCTTCGCGAAGCGCTTTGTGACGCTTTTTGCGCTCCTCCTTGTCGGGAACGCAGATGAGCTGGCAGTTGCCGCAGGTGAGCGAAATCCTTCTTTCCGGCAGCATCGGGTGGCGGTATCCGCCGCCGAGGGGCGGTCGCTGTGCCGAAGCCATGACCGCTCCGGCCAGGGCCGGATAGAACTCCTCCTCCGAGTCGGGAATCATGAACCGGCCGGGCGACCACGTCGACCATTTACCCGACGAATGCAGCCCGGTAAAGCCGCCGCAGACAAAGTCGCATCGATGATAGGTCCGGCGACTGGCGTAGGTGTGCTCCTTGCCCCCGAGGCTGACCGTCTCCTCCTGCTCCGGGTCCATCATGCTCGATGCGCACGACGCCATGCACAGGCGGCAGTCGTCGCAGTAGTTGTCTTCATCGGGAAGCGGGTCGGTCGGCTCAAGCTCGGCCGTCGTCACGACGGCGCCGAGGATGATCCCTGCCCCATGATCCTTCGTAATGACGTTCCCGGACAATCCGAACTGCGCGACGCCGGAAGCGACCGCAATGTACCTGAGCGAGATGTCGGGCATCATGTCGCCGGAACCGCCCGGCGTATCCTTGCGGTACACGATGTTCGAGCAAACCGCATAGGAAGGATGTCCAAGCTCCTCGAGAAATTTTTCCAGGAAGAGTGCCCCGCCGCTGGCGAGGTTGTTGGCGTTAATATTGTCTATTTCATGAGAGCGGCGATCTTCCTTTCGCAGATATCGACCAATCAATTCCTGATCCATCGGGAACGCAAAGCATATGACCGACTTGGCGTCGGGCAGGACATACTCCAGGTCGACCGATGGCGGCCCCCCGGCGAGAGTTTCCTTCGTTGCGATTCCCACGGCGCACGGGTTCGCGGTCCATGCGGCGTCCAGCATGATTTCGGTCAGGTTGTCCATGATATCTCCTCCACATCAGTTGGCCCAATAAATATAGTCGTCGCCCTCTTTGAGCGGAATGTTAGCCGGGTAATCAATTGCAATGCGTCCTTCGAGCAGTGAAGGCCAGGCGGGCTCGCTTGTCTCTTTTTCATGTTCCGCCAGCAAGGCTTTCAGATCGGATACTTTTTGCGGATTCTTTCCGGCGAGATTCACCTGTTCGGTGGGATCTTCTGCCATGTTGTATAACCAGTCTTTCTTTGGTCGCTCGGTGACCTGAAGCTTCCAGTCGCCGGCAAGAACCGTCTTGTAATGACCTGATTTCCAGAACAGCACATCGTGAGGACGACCTTGCTTTTCCCCTTTCAGGTAGGGAAGCAGGTTAACGCCGTCAATTATGCGGTCATCCGGTATTGGGATATCGGCTGCCGCCGCCGCGGTCGCAAAAATATCAAAGTGGCTGATCGGCGCGTCATAGGTCATGCCCTTCGGCAAGGCGGAGGGCCATTTCATGAAAAACGGCACGTGGATGCCGCCTTCGAAGAAAGTCGCCTTCCAGCCACGATAGGGTTTGTTGATATTCGGCAGGCCGATGTAATGGGCCCCGCCGTTGTCGCTGGTGAAGACAACTATCGTATTCTCTTCCAGGCCGTTTTCTTTGAGTGCCTGCAGAACACGGCCCACGCTTCTATCCAGCGCGCGGACCATGGCGCCGTAGACGCGGGTAGTATGATCCTCTATCTGCGACAGGGCGTCATAGTCCGACTTGAGCGCCTGCAATGGCGTATGCACTGCAGCATGGGACAGATACATAAAGAAGGGCCTGTTTTTGTTGGCTTCAATAGCCTTGACCGTTTCGTCGGTCAGGTAGTCGGTCAGGTAACCTTTTGGCTGGAACTGCTCGCCACCGTCCTCATACACGGCATAGGGCAGAGCCGCCCACAGGAATTTGTCAATAGGGTCAAAGTCCTGCATGGAGTTGACGACATCCGGGTGGTCCTTGGGAAGAAACATAGCCGCGCCCGGGAAGAATCCCAGCCACTCGTCAAAACCCTGATCTTCGGGCCGCATGCGGGGCGCGGCGCCCAGATGCCATTTGCCGAACATCAGCGTATGATACCCCTTCTCCTTCAACAGTTCGGCTATGGTGATTTCCTCCGGCGGCACGCCCATTTCTTCCATCGGCAAGTGATCTTTTTCGCGCTCCTTATGATAAATGGAGTAGGGGGCCAGATGGTGGATCACTTGCGCAAATTGCATGGGAGCAGGTGTAAACTCAAAGCCGAACCGGGTTGCGTAACGGCCGGTCATGATCGATGCGCGAGAAGGCGCGCAGGTGGCGTTGTTGGCAAAGCCGCTGCTGAACACCACCCCTTCCCGTGCGAGGGAGTCAATGTTGGGGGTCGGCACGACGCCATTGGCCACACCGCCGCCTTCAAATGTCAGGTCGTTGTAACCCAGATCATCGGCAAGAATCACGATGATATTGGGCGGGCGTTTTTCGATGGGTGATTCTGCCGTACGCGGGCCCTGTTCCCAGACTACTTCCTGGTTCGGGGGAATTGTTTCGCGCTGCTTCTCCACATATCTCAAAATCATATATGCATAAATCTTCGGGCGAATGATCCAGGCCACCACCAATACTATCACTGCGACTATGGCAAATATCCCTAAGAATTTCTTCATTGGTGAATATCCCCCTTCGGTCGTCCATGATGTGCCCTCGTGTTTGGCGCGATCCTCTCTAAACCTCCTCGTATAAGGCCCTGTGTTCGGGACTCATAGCCGCGACCCGCGCGGCGGCCTCGTCGGGCGGCAGTACTTCGATGGAACCGTCCGGATTCTGGATCACGACCCCGCTTTCAGCAAGCATCTTATAGCGTTTCTTCCGCTCCTCTTTATCCGGAGAACATATGATCTGGCAGTTGCCGCAGGTCGTGTAAAGCTTCCTCGTCATCAGGACATGGGGGTGGCCGCCTTCCATGTCGGGCCAGTCGTTGTAGGCTTCAACTGCGCGTGCCATGACCGGCATAAAGTCGTCATCTTCCTTCGGGACCACAAACCTGCCGGGAGACCACGTGGACCATTTGCCGGATGGGTCCAATCCCGTGAATCCGCCACACACCAGTTGGCAGCGAAGGTAGGTCTTCCGTTTGGCGTAAGAGAACTCCTTTCCTCCGAGCGCGACCGTGGTCTCTTCCTCAGGGTCCATCATGCCGGATGCGCATGCCGCCATGCAGAGCCGGCAGTCATCACAGTAGTTGTCCTCATCGGGGAGTGGATCGGTCGGTTCGAGTTCCGCCGCGGTTGCGACTGCGCCGAGGGTGATCGCCGAACCCTCGTTCTTTGTGAGCACGTTGCCGGACAGGCCGAAAAAGCCCACGCCGGAGCGAACCGCCACATATCGCAGCGAGATGTCGGGGAGCATATCCAAGGCGCCTCGCGGCGTATCGTTCCTGTAGGTCTCATTCGCGGCAACAGGGACCGAATCAAATCCCTTTTGCTTCAGGAAATTTGCCAATTGCAGGGCCATTCCGCTGGCGAGGAAGGTCGTGTGATTGTAATTGCGCTCATAGGAAAGCCGGTCCTTTTTCGCCAGATAAGGGGGTATCAGGCTCTGGTCGAGCGGAAGCGCAAAACAGATAACTGATCTTGCCTCCGGCAGCACATAAGAAATGTCGACCGACGGCGGTCCGCCCGCAAGCGTTTCGACCGTGGCCACCCCTGCCGCGCATGCCCCATCGCACATCACAAAATCAATTGCCGATTGCGTCAATGTGTCCATAATGAATGTCTCCCAATTACTCCAAAATACAACCTGTTTTC
>CAYZZY010000143.1:0-7119 GCA_964482745.1 uncultured bacterium | reverse complement strand
ATGCATGCCAGATGTTGCTCGATTTTCTGGGTGAATCGGAGGATGCCGAAAAAGTTGAGGCCGAGATTATCGAGACCATCGGCAATTTAAAAAGCATGAATGCAGGCGAAATGGGATACACGACAAGCGAAGTCGGCAATCTGGTTGCCCGACTCATAAAGGAATGATTGGCCGCACGGAGGACCGCGCAACCAGCCCAGTGTAATAAGAAAAGATGAGCTTGTACCAGTCCGACATCATCGCACAAGCAGAGGAGGTTGAACCATCACGATGTCAAAAGAACCTTGTGTAGCAATCATGGGGGCAACCGGCGCCGTGGGCGAAGAGTTGCGCCTGATCCTTGGACAGCGCGGCTTTCCCGTCGGCGCCCTGAAGCTGCTCGCGTCGAGCCGTTCCGCCGGGAAACAGCTTGAGTTCGGGGGCGAAAAGCTCACGGTCGAGGAGTTGAAACCCGAGAGCTTTGATGGGGTGGATATAGTGCTCGCGTCGGCGGGAGCAACCGTGAGCAAAAAGTTCGCGCCGGAGGCGGTAAAGCGGGGAGCCGTGGTTGTTGACAACACTAGCGCGTTCCGAATGGACCCCGACATTCCGCTGGTTGTTCCGGAGGTCAACCCGCACGCGATCAAGCGCCACAAAGGTATCATCGCGAACCCGAATTGCTCGACAATCCAAATGGTCGTCGCGCTGAAACCGCTCCATGACGTCGCAAAGATCAAACGGATCGTTGTCTCAACGTATCAGGCGGTCTCGGGCACCGGCACGAAAGCTATTGTGGAACTGCGGGAACAAACACGAGCCTTGCTGAAAGACGAAGAATATCCGCCGAACGTGTACCCGTATCAGATCGCATTCAACGCGCTGCCGCATATAGATGTGTTCCTGGAAAACGGGTATACCAAAGAAGAAATGAAAATGGTCAACGAGACCAGGAAAATAATGGAGGATGACTCCATAAAGATCACCGCGACCGCCGTCCGCATCCCTGTCTTCCGGGGCCATTCGGAAGCGGTCAACGTCGAGTTCGAATCCGAGATGACTCCGGACCAGGCGCGCAAGATACTGTCCAAAGCGCCCGGAATCAAAGTGGTGGACGATCCGTCGAAGCCGACCTATCCGCTCGCCATCGACTGCGACGGGCTTGATGACACCTTTGTCGGTCGAATCAGGGCCGATGATACAGTGCCATACGGCCTGAACCTGTGGGTGGTCTCCGACAACCTGCGCAAAGGGGCCGCGTTAAACGCCATCCAGATAGCCGAACATTTGATAGCGTAACATTTAGGTTCTATCATGGGAGGAGCGATCCGACGGATTGCTCCTCTTTTTTTGTTGCATTGGCGGTAAAGGTAGATCATGAAAAGGGATGGGCTCACACCAGAGGCCAAATCATAGGCTGCAGCACACAAGAAAGGCGGGATGAAACGCTCAGGCTGTCACTGAAAGGAGGCGAGATGTATCGCCGGTCTGGCGGGGTCCGTTTGACCTGGACCCATTTCCGTTTCCTCCGCCTTTGCCGTTATCCGGGCTTCCGTTCGCCAGCGCTTCATCAAAATCCAGTTCGGCCCATGCGGACCGGAGATCTCCAAGGATGGTGAGCACATTGTCAAGGAGCAGGGTCTCTTTGGTGAAATTGGCCTCGATCAGGCGCCCGATCACATGTACATAAAGGCGCTTGAGATTCTCGGCGATCTCGCCACCTTCCTCCATGTTCAGGATACGCAGGAGTTCGGTCACAATGTCGCGGGCTTTTACAATCCGCTGGTAGCTTCCGACAAAGTCCTTCGCTTCGATGAAATCCTTCGCTTCGCCGGAGAATTTGATGGCGCCGTCATAGAGCATCAGGATAAGGTCTTTTTGACTGAGGCCGTTGACCTGTTCCTCCCGATAACGCCTGCTCGCCTCGGCCGAAACCATTTCGCCATTAACCTGTGGATCCATTTCCTTCGAACCTCTCTGATCAAATGCTTTAGTCGTTGCTTCTTCTTGACAATGTATTCGTGAGCGCCAGGCTCGAAAGCTGCGATATAAGGAACTCGCCCTGTGAAGAGATTGATGAAAGAGCGGCTTCCAGCCTTGCGAAGTCGCCGATCAATTGGACCCTTTTTTCTTCGAGTCTATCCTCCATCATCTGGACATCAGACTTCAGATCATCGATGTGCCGCGTCAGGGTATCCTCTCGAGAACTCACCCTCCCGTCGATCGGATCGGTCAGAAAGCCCAGTTGATCTTTCATGCGGGTGCCGATGCCCTCGATTATGGTCACCTCGGCTTCGGCCTCCAATAAGCTGACCTCTCCCTGTGAAAGCGTCACCAGAAGCGCCAGACCGTCGGTCGTGGCGTTTCCGGAGTCTCCTGTCAGGATCTGGCCGCTGCCGGTCGCGGCTTCGCCATTGATCGTGCCTGCCACGTCCTTTCCTGCGGTCGCCGTGCTCCCTGTGAGACCCAGCATATCAAAAGCGCTGTTCTCGGGCGCTGGTCCCAATTCAACAGATGAGGAAGAACCATATGCCGAGGAGGTGAAAAGCAGTCCGCCGCCGCTGAATTCGACGGCCACCTTTCTTCCGGCGAGTTCAGAGTCGGCGTTCAACAGCGCCTGTATTTCCGTGGCCAGCTCATCGCCTGTGTTGTAGGTTTGAGCTGCAAGAGTCAAGACCGAACTCTCCACACCATCGACCACCAGTTGAATCTGGTTGTTGCCGCTCGTGAGCGTCAACGGGAAGCCGGCGATTGCTGTGCCCTGGACCGTCCCGCGAGTCGCAGCCTGGGTGATATCGACCTCGAATGTTCCCCCGTTTATTGCGGTATTCGCCGTCGCATTCAGAAACGTGACATCGGAATCCGTCGTCGTTGAACTTGTCGAGAACAGATCGGCCACACCTTGCAAATTCGACGCCAGAGCGCTATTCAGCTTTCCATCGTCTATGACCAGTTTTCCTGTCTCCATGACCGAGGTGATCCCGATTGCCGCAAGCCTGTTAAAATCGGTGGAAAGGCCCGGAATCAATCCGGTGGTGATCCGCCGCAGACTGTTCTGTGCGCTGATCAGCAGAGGATCGCCGATGAGCATCCCCGCTTCTTCCGTAAGGGAATCATAGCGAAGCTGCTCATTAAGAAAACCCATGACTCCGTTATACGCCTTGACAAAGCCCTCAATCCCGGAACGAACGGCTTCGGTGTCGTTTCCCACAGTAATCCTGACGGTTTGCGTCGGGTCCGCCTCCAGGAGATCCAGCGTCACGCCGGGTATGACCCCTTCCACCGTGTTGCTCCCGGACCTGAGAGAGATGGGGGCTCCGCCGCCCGCACTGCTGCCCACCGTGACCACGGCGTCCTGGGCAACCTGAATGGTCGGAACAAAGGTGTCTATTGAGAACAAATCACTCGCAGTGAGCGTGCCGCTATCGGTGAAAGCTATCGAAACTCCGTCTTCCATGAGTGTCCCGGCGGTTGCCGTCAGGAATCCGGCGCCGCCGTTATCGTTAAAAGTCTGACCGCCGTCGGTGGAATAGCGGAACGTGGCCGCGCCGGCAGCCCCGCCCGCCATTATTTCGACAAGGAATGTCTGATTGCCGGCTCCGGTGTATGTGCCTGAAGCCGTTGCGGTCCCGGTGTAGGAAGAACTGTTGCCCTCGGCGATTTCGACCGCATCGATGAGTTTATTGACAAAATCCGGCGCGGTCCCGCCGACAAGGCTCGTGTTCAAGTCTATGGTATTTGCGGCGCCCGTGGTTGTGCTGGTCAGCAGCAGCCTGTAAGGCTTTGAGGAGCTGCCGTCGTTGATAATCGACGCAACCACATCGGCGTCCGAGTTGTTGATTGCATCTCGCAGGCCGCCTAAAGTGTTGTTGCCCGCGTCTATATCGATTGTTGTTGTGGCTCCCGAGCCGACCTGCACCGTTATGGCGCCGGTCCCTATGCTCGTCGTATCTGTGTCCGCGAAGCCTTGCGAAGCGAGCTGCTGGGCTTGCGCGAGTTGGTCAACAATAATAAAGTGAGTGCCGGGAGCGGTATTGCCGGTAACGAGCGGCGAGAGGATTGACTCATGGCTAGAGGTGGCAGTCTGGTTCTGGAAGCTATCCTGTCGGGAAAGAGCGTTCACCGAAGTGAGCAGACCGAGAAGGAGTCCGTTGAAGCTGCGTATTGCCGTCAGCTTGGCGGTCTGCTCGGCCTGGTTAGCCGTCACAAGATTTATCTGGCGGCGTTCCGCCTGAATTGTGACGTCCACTATGGCTTGAAAATCAATTCCCGTGGCAAGCCCTGAGAACGTTATCCTGTCACCCATCATGAGCTCCTCTGTCTATCAACCGCTTTCGTCTAGGAGGATACCGACAATATCGCGAATTCTCGCGTAAACGTCCAACAGCTCTTGAGGAGGAATCTGGCGAATGACTTCGCCTCTTTCGTCAAGCACCTGAACAGCGGATCGTCCGCTGGCCTCATCATGAACAAAACTGAGGCTGCTTCCTACCTCGCTCAGATACTCGTTGATTCCTTCAAGAGTGCTCTTCATCTCAGTGACATCCATCTCCAGCGGCGGCATTGAAGTCTGTACTTGTGCCGCCACCTCCGAGAAAATTTCCATATCCACGGGTGGCGATGAAGCAGCCTGAGATGTCGCTGGCGGGCTGCTTGCGACTCGACGAGCGATACTGACGCCTGACGTAGTTCCAGCAGCCGGGTCAAGGCCTGGGGAGCCTGCCTGATCGATTCTAATGCCCATTTATGTTGAACCTCCTAGGGCGGCCGGCAGGATTCCATATCCAGCCAACTCAAACCCTAATTGGGCCGTTAGGCCAAACTTACCCCAGTAGTTGAAGCACCGTCTGCGGAATTGCATTTGCCTGTGCCAGTACCGACACTCCTGCCGACAGGAGTATCTGGTTTTTCGTGAATTCGCTGATTTCAGTTGAGATGTCCATATCCCTGATCGTGCTTTCGGAAGCCGACAGGTTCTCCTCTGCGATTCTGAGTGAGCGAAGGCCCGTTTCCAGCGTATTTTGCTGGAACGCGCCGAGGCTCGCACGCAGCCTGGAGATTTCGTCGATTGCCTTATCGATCATCACAACAGAGTCGTTCGCTCCCTGCGTGGTGGTAACGTCGAGCTGGGCTAAACTGATAAAATTGCTCTTCGTTACTAACCCGCGTGCCAGCATATCTGAAGATATGTCTCTGGCGGAGACTTTAACGGTCTGGTTCGGATTGGGTCCCACCTGGAACTGCAGCGCGTTGTTCAGTACATCGATCGTCACCGCAGAATCTACAGCGGGTATATTGGTCAGCCCGAAGCTGATATCGAGCGTTCCAATAGGTTCACCATCACTGTCGTTTCCGGCACTGACGGTCTTTGTGTCACCGGCTGCAAACGTGGTTTTCGGGCCAGAGCCGAGCTGGACGTCAAAGCCGGCGGCTGCCACATCCACGCTAAGCGTCGCCCCGTCTACAACCCTCTGTTCGGTAAACAACGCCTCGAACGTAAGAGTGAGAGAACCGCCATTGCCATCGTTGATGACAAATTCGGCCGCGCCCGTGGCGATTCTCAAGACATCGCCGTCGTCGAGCTTCACGCCGACATTCGTGCCGTTTGCTGCAGTGACAAGCGCCGTAGCATAACCAAACTCTTGAGCGATTGCAGCACTACCAAATTCAATCGTCAACGTCTGGGCTGCTCCGACATCGGTGTTGTTGTTGTCAATAGCGATGGAGTAGGTTCCATCATTGTTGTCGACCGCGACAAAGTCGTCATTGTTTGTCAGGTCGCGTGCCTCGGCGTTCAACTCGGCCACAATATTGGCAACCGTATTTTCCTCGGTGCCCTCGAAAGTGACCACCATCGACCCCGAGGCCGAGGAGATGGTAATTGCCGTCGCCGTCAATGTGGAACTTCCATCGAGGAGACCCTCGGGCGATGAGGTTACAATAGAGCCCGTGGCCGCCGATACGATGATCGAATGCGATCCCGTGGTCAATCCGGTGGGATCTCCGTCATTGCCGGTACCTGCCAGCGCGACATTGGTCAGCAAACCGAACGTGTCGGAGGTAATCTCCGCGCTCGCGTCCGTGATGTTGCTGACGCCTATCGTGTAGGTGCCGGATCGTAGTGTACTGTCGACCAGAGTGTTCAGGCCGATAGTATTCGGACTCGCCAGAGTGACCGTGTTTTCGAACGTTCCGTCCAGCAGAGTCTGTACGCTGTAGAACGTATTGTCCGAAATTCGCGTTATCGAAGTGATGGCGTTGGCGATTTCCGCCTGGTCCGCCGCCAGCGATGTCGCGTTATTGATACCCGAATTGGCGGCATCGAGCGCCAGTTCGCGCATCCCGATCAACAACGAGTTCACCTCGTTCAAAGCACCTTCGATCGTGTTTACGAGGTTAACGGCCCGCTCAGAGTTAACGATTGCTGCGTTCAGCCCCGCAATCTGAGCCCTGAGCTGTTCCGAAATCGCCAGACCGGCAGGATCATCGGCTGCGGTGTTGATCCGCAGACCAGACGACAATCTCTGCACAGAAGTGAACAGTCTGGCGTCGGCCAGCGTCAGGTTCCTCTGGGCGGTCATCGCCGTGACGTTGGTGTTAATTCTTAAACCCATTTCTTATCCTCCTTGATAGGTGCCACACCCAACCCGGATGAGTGCAGCCGACGTGCGGGCCTCCCTGCCCGTCAGCCAATTTCTCCGCAGGTATTGGCCTTGACCTCGAATCATGCTTACGGTCGGATTCGACGACCATATTAACCAGGGACTGTTTTTATAGCCCCCGACACTCACCGTAATTCGATCCAGGCACGCAGGAGCGTGCCTGCGCTGAAACAGAGCGTTTTCCATATGCTTTATATCGGCATGGGGGGGAAAAACTTTAGAAAGGCGAGAGGAAAAAGACTAATATTACAACCTTGCCCGGGAGACTGGGTTAAGGGAACATTTTCGGCCAAATCCTATGGAGGAATGGACTCTCTGGACAGAAAAGACATAAATAATTAAAGTTAACGTTCATTCCATTCAATGGACAGGATCGGGCCATGAACCCGAAAGGACAAGATCCATGGTTTTTTTCACCTGTCTGCCCACGCCGTCATCTCTATCCAGGACTATCCCACGCAGAAATTAAAGCTCACTTTCA
>CAYZZY010000142.1:1277-7179 GCA_964482745.1 uncultured bacterium | reverse complement strand
ACCAGGCCCTGTAGTCCAAACCCTATGGCTAATCCAAGGACCGACGCGCTCGCAACATAGGCTTTCAGCGAAATACCCAGTTCCTTGAGCACAAAACCCAGTGCGCCAAAATAGAGAACAAAAATCATCGTGCTGGTGGCAAGACTTATGATCGTAGAGGCCTTGGGGGAAGAAGAGCTAAACGTGACGGCCATCAACCGTTTCCCTATCCGCCTGACCATGATGACAGCCAAGTGTGCTGCCACTGCTGCGATTATGATCGTCAAAACACGAGTAGGACTGGTCAAATCTGCCAGAAAATCCTTCATGAGTCCTCCGTCTTCCGATTCGAATCAGACAAAACATTTCTGGATTCAAATAGTTTCTTGATAAACCATAGCAGGATAAGTCCCATGGCGACGATGAAAATTACATGCTTAACAAGCCGAAGCTCTTTCAGAATCAAATCAAGGTGATAATGAAAAAGAAACCCAAGCCCGAGAACGATCGGCAGATAGACGATAATGCTCAATATGTCATATATGAAGAACTTCTTCCATGGCATTTCCGTAATTCCCGCGACCATAATGCCTACAAAGCGAAAACCGATGACCAGTCGTGAAAAAAAGACTGTCTTGCTCCCGTGTTTCTCATAGTACTCTTCAATCTGGTCAAGGCGATGAGTGGGGAGGAATACGTATCGACCCCACTTCAGCAGAATCTCTCTCCCCAGCTTTCGGCTCACCGTGTAGGTCATGGTATCGGCAATGATAAGAATGCCCATCGTATACGGCAACATAAGCCAGAAATGGACGGCTCCGGTGCCGGCGAGATAGCCGGCCGAGAGCAGGACAATTTCCTCGGGAAATGGCAGGCCGAGGCTACCCAGAACCAGAAACAGCCCCACATACACGTATGCGAACTGTGATGCGTCGTTCAGGATTGTCTCCACTTTTTCTCTTTTCAGTTGTTTGCGTGCAACCGGGCGTATCAAATCTTTCGCTGATCCGGCCGGGTTTTATAAGAGCGGCGTCATCATCTTTACAATGCCTTCAAAAACACTGCCAATCCTATCTGGATTCGTGATGCCGATGCACGAGCATTCAGCGAGACTTTTAACCCAGGCTCCGACCGCTTCGATTTCCCTCTTGCTGTAGAGGAACAAGGCTATCTCATAGTCCAGGAAAAGGCTTCTCATGTCGAAATTTGCCGATCCTATGATCGCAAGCGTATCGTCTACAGCCATCACCTTGGCATGCATCATGCCACCCGTGTAAAGAAGGACCTTGCATCCTGCTTTCTGCAACTCTCGGATATACGTTCTCCCCGCCAGGTCGGCCAGCGGGTGGTTGGATTTCTCAGGCACGAGGATATGGACATCAACTCCGCGGTGGACAGCCAATTCCAGGGCATGTGCCAGTGCCTCGTCAGGAACGAAATAAGGTGTCACCACCCAAATCCGACTTTCTGCTGCGAAGACAGCGGAGAGGATTGCTTCGTACAAAGGGTCGTCCACAACGTCGGGGCCCGATGGCACTATCTGCACAACGGCCCCATCCTCCCCGGCGGTTCCCGCCTGCTTGCCCTCTTCAGGAGTATTGATGTGTTCACCGGTTGCAAACTTCCAGTCCGAACAGAACACCTCGAAATAATAGCGGGTAGCCGGGCCTTCGAGAGTGAAAGAAAGATCACGCCATCGAGACGCGGAGGGGGTAGGGCCCATGTATTCGGCGCCGATATTCATTCCGCCGGCCATCACTCGCTTTTCATCTATGATCACAAGCTTACGGTGATTGCGGAGATTTGTACCTCCGCGGAAGGGTTGATGAATGACAGGTATGAAGAAGGCGGTTCTCCCACCGGCTTCTGTGATTGGTGATAGGAACCGATTGCTGGTGTGCAATGACCCGATTCCATCCAGAAGAACTCGCACTCGAATTCCATCCGCGGCTCGGCGGGCCAATCGATCCACAATCTCTCTTCCGACTTCATCCTCGCGCAGCAGGAACATGGTGATATAGATGGACCGAGAGGCATCGTCAATCAACTTGATGAGAGTGGAATAGGCCTGCTCGCCCGTTTCACAAAATGTCACATGGTTTCCAGCGGTAGCATTAGGAATTTCGTAGCTTGTGAGAAGACGGCAGAGCGGGGAATTTTCTAGCGGCGAAACCATCCCGACATTTGTCAGTCGAATGGCGGGCTTGTCCCGGGATGCCCTCCGTATTTTTCTGCCGCCGATCAGCAGATACAGAGGAACCCCAACGTAGGGAAGAAGTGCAATCGCCAACAGCCATGCAATGGTGCTTGATGGAGACCGACGCTGTCTGAGCATATGAGGAAACATAACAAGAGCAAGCAAGAACCCGACAATGAGAGCCAGGTTGGCAAGAACAAAGGACATTATCATAGATGAAGCTTACCTCATATCCTTGATGTCCGGAAAGCGCCTTCACGCTCCGTATGCCGTTCAGGTACGTGCCGGAAATTCATTGGACCATTCAGAAAGAACTTCTCCACGCGACACATCTCAGACTATACGGTCAAGCCTGTAGAGGACAGCGATTATAATGACAGCACCTGCGAGCATCCATACGGGACCAAACAGCCACAGCATTAGTGGAACCGAAAGATAATATGACCGCATGCCCAACGTGTAATGCGTCGTCCCGTGATTCAGCGCCCTGGCAACATAATCAGGCGTGAGAAATTGATCATTTGAGGTCGGTGTATTAATCATGAAGGCGGTGTGGTTATAGTACCGTATCGACAACGCAAAATTTAGGAATCCGACGAAGAAATTGGAACTCAATATCAGCAATTTGATCGACCACATTGTGCCATCCATTGTTCCCACCAACCTCAGGGTCTGGGTCACATCAGGGGCGCTCCCGGACTTGAAAACAAGGTTGAGTATTCCAAGAGCGATAAGAATGGAGGTTGAAGCAAGAAAGCTTGATGCCATGATCCAATTGCGCATGGTTTGAACCGCCAGGAGGTCTCGGCCCTCATTCATGATCGAACCAACCCATTCCACGCGCAAATGGTTGGTGAGGCCGAAAGAGGTTTGCAGGGGGGTTGGTGCGAACCTGATAGATCAGATGCACGTGATATATAAGTAGTATCAGGAAAGTCAATACCGTGAGAACGATTTCTGCCGACATTGTTATGTCGCCCCTTTACGAAGGCCTCTCTCTTAATGGCCCACTTCAGTCATGAACTGCAGAAAATGGACTCTTGACGACAGGCGCCGACCCTCCCGCGGGATGGAAAACCGGAGAAACTTCGTCTCGCCAAAGACAATGGATCATAGAGTTCTTTTGAATAGTACTATTGCCATCGAAACGAGGGTGAAAAGCGAAAGGAAAACTATATCAGCCGCGATGCTCACCAGACTCTCCCATTTGAAGAGAATAGCCCCTACAAAAGAGTTCGTTCTCGCTGCTGACATTGGCCTAAAAATCCAACGGATCGAGCATTATGACGCTTATTTCTGCAACTCAGTACTCGTACGAAATATTTTCGGACCATCCTCTCAGGCGGTTCTCGAACTCGCCGTTTCAACCCGCCTTTCAATGAGCCGCCGAACTACGATGCAATTGAGAGGGAAGATGTCTGCCAAATGCCCCGGCTCATTCATTCAACGTGATCATCTGGCCCTTCTTTGACTTCTCTATCGCAAGCTTTCCCTCGCGGGCCAGCCACCCGATCGCTTGATTGAGGAGATTGGCCGATAGCTTCGTCTCTTTTGCGATGCGCGACTTTGACATGGGCCCTTTCTTATCCAGAATCTTCCAGACTTTTCCCGCAGCATCACCGATTTCTTTTTCTAACCGATCCATTTGATGCTCCTCCTTGATTTAGGCTAAAGAACCGTCTCTGCAGAAGCAGCACCTGCCGCCGGTATGTAGAGCCGTTCCGCATAATCCTTGACCATTCTGTCTGCATTAAATCGCCAGCCGAGACTCTGGAATGCGTTTTTGATCCTCTGTATCCACTGAACGGGGATACCGCTTGAATCCCGATAATAATAGGCCGGGATCACTTCATTTTCCAGGGTTTCGAAAAGGGAATCGGAGTCCCTCTGGTATTGAACATCTGAGTCATTATTCATGCCTCCGTTGCCGATAGCAAACCCATTTGTGCCGTCATAGGCCTCATTCCACCACCCATCCAGGACAGATAGATTCAAGCCGCCGTTAAGCACAACCTTCTGGCCGCTCGTCCCGCAGGCTTCCTTTGGTCGCAGGGGGGTATTCAGCCAGACATCCACTCCCTGAACAAGATGGCGGGCCACATTGTAATCATAGTCCTCGACAAAAACGATTCGTTTCCCGAGTTTTGGGTCGCGGCAGACGTCTGCAATCTTCTGCAAGATACGCTTCCCCTCGTCATCTCTAGGATGGGCTTTGCCGGCAAAAATAATCTGGAGGGGATGTTTGGGATCTTGCACCAGCCTTGCCAGGCGATCCGGCTGGGACAAGATGAGGTCTCCACGTTTATATGTTGCGAACCGGCGGGCGGAGCCGATAGTGAGCACGTCCGGATCCAGAACTTGCTGAAGTTCTTTTATCCCTTCCTGTTCTCCCCGTCTTTGAGCCTGTCGAACCAGGCGCCGGCGCACGAAACGGATGAGGCGCATATTAAGGTTCTGTTGTGTTTCCCATAATTCAGCGTCATCGATTTCGGCAACCTTGGCCCAAATGTCATGGTGTACCATACGTGTCGGCCAGTCCTGTGCAAGGCGTGTTTCAAATAATTGTCTCATCTGGGGCGCCAGCCACGACAGTATGTGGACGCCGTTTGTGATATGTCCTATGGGAACCTCTATCTCCGGTCTTTCCGGCCAGAGGGTATTCCACATGCGGCGGCTGATATCAGCGTGAATAGCGGAGACGGCATTTGCCCGACGCGAGTTTTTAAGGGCAAGTACCGTCATGCAAAAGGTTTCGGAATGATCTTGCGGATCAACCCGCCCTTGAGCCATGAATTCGTCAGAAGACAGACCGAGCTTTTCGCGCAAGACTCCCAGATGTTCCTCCACAAGGTCAGGCTCAAATCTATCGTGGCCGGCCTTGACTGGAGTATGAGTGGTAAAGACGGTATAGAGTGAAACACGCCTGCGGGCGCGAGTGAATGGAATGTTGTCAAATTCCATGACCCGACGGATCTCCTCAAGAATGGCAAAGGCGCTATGTCCCTCGTTCAGATGCAACACGCCGGGAGATATTCCGAGTTCTTGCAGGATTCTTGCGCCGCCGACCCCGAGCAACAGTTCCTGCCGTATTCGCACTCGAGCATCCCCGCCATAGAGCCGGGAGGTGAGTCCGCGATCCTCTTCCGAGTTGCCGTCAATATTGGAATCAAGCAAGAGCAGGCGAATCCGCCCGACAAGAAATTCCCAAACCTTCGCCTGGATGAAGCCGTTGCGCGTATCTACTCTGACGACAAGAGGGTTTCCTTTTGGATCCACTGCATGCTGCAACGGGAGTTGGTTTACGTCTAAATCCTGATATTCTTCTTCCTGCCAGCCTTCAGGATTCAGTCGCTGGCTGAAATATCCCTGGTTATAGAGAAGACCGATTCCGATCAAAGGGATTCCAAGATCTGAAGCGCTTTTAAGGTGATCACCCGCCAGGATACCCAGGCCGCCGGAATATATCGGCAATGACTCATGCAGGCCAAACTCAGCAGAAAAGTATGCGACCGGACGACTAAGGAGGTTTCCGCAGTGGGTATTTCCCCATGTCTTTTTCGTTGTGATATATTCCTGAAGTCGTCTGAATACATGGTTTATACGGCTGTGCAGCACGAGTTCAGCCGCCCGTTCTTCAATCTGCTCCTGGCCTATGCGGTTCAGGAAGGAAATCGGATTATGGTCGACTTCTCTCCATAAGTGGGGATCCAGGTCGGTGAAGATAGA
>CAYZZY010000142.1:0-1177 GCA_964482745.1 uncultured bacterium | reverse complement strand
ATTATTATTGCCCTGCTCGCCCGAAATGACCAGAACAGGAATTTAATTTCAACCACGTCATAATTCTGAACGGCAAAGATTACAACAAGAAGCAGCAGAAATCCTGCGAGCGCCAATTTCCAGTTCATTTCACGCACCCCGTTGTGTTGTACCCACCATTGTATGATTGCTACCTTCTGATCGCCATTTCCCTTTGACATCCGATCATATCAGAAATCCGACGAGTCACTGCCACGGCTCGTTCTCCGTATGAAAAGAACTCGATTATTTTTGTACCTATTGTTTCACAGTATGCAGAAAAAACCAAGTTACTCTTTCATCTGGCGAAGCAGCACGACGGAACGTCCGGATAGATCAAAAACCTCTCCGCCGGCAGGCTGGATTTCCGGACCATCCCCGATTTCCGAATCTGTCAGGAGTTCCACACCCCATCGCCACTTTTCTCCAGGAAGCAGAAACCCGACAGCATCTGCGTTTGCGTTCAATAACAGAAGAAACGTATCATCAATGATGCCTTCTCCGCGCTCATTCATTTCATCAATTTCATCGCCTGAAAGGAGAATCCCGATCGATTGCAGGCCCGGCTGCCTCCAGTCGTCTGCCATCATTTCCCTGCCGTCCGGCCGTAGCCATTTGATGTCCTTGTTGTCGGAACCAAACACATCTTTCCCCTGGAAGAAATCCCTCCTCTTGAAAACCGGGTGGTTGCGTCTGATGCTGATCAGCGTTCGTGTAAACGCGAGCAACGATGACCTCTCATCATCCAAATTCCAGTCCAACCAACTGATCTCATTGTCCTGACAGTAGGCGTTGTTGTTGCCATTTTGCGTGCGGCCGATCTCATCACCGCCCAGCACCATGGGCACACCCTGGGATAGCAGTAACATGGCCATAATATTCTTCTTCTGGCGTTCCCTGATCTGAATGACATCGGAGTTATCCGTTGGACCTTCCACACCGCAATTCCAGCTCAGGTTGTCATCCATGCCGTCACGGTTTGCTTCCAGATTCGCCTCGTTATGTTTTTCGTTGTAACTCACGAGGTCACTCAGGGTGAATCCATCGTGGGCCGTCACAAAATTGATGCTCGCGCATGGCTTCCGCGCACTTCTTTCATAGAGGTCGCTGGAACCGGTCAATCGATACGCCAGATCGGCCATCTGGTTCTTGTCACCGC
>CAYZZY010000141.1:0-7211 GCA_964482745.1 uncultured bacterium | reverse complement strand
GGAAGTCCCGGGTAGAGATAGGAGTTATAGGGCGAATCCAAGCGCAGGTCGGCGTAGGTAAGATGGATGCCATAGTTGTCGAGAGGATATCGGATCGTAACGTCACACTGCAGCGGCATTCCGTACCTCAGCCGATTATATATCACACTGGCTATCAAGGGTTCCTCGTCATCAAACAGCCCCTCTTTTTCAATGATGGATGCGATGTTTACAATATCATGAAGTTCCCATTCTTTTGCGGCGATTCCTTGTCGGACCAGATCCGAATATACACTCCAGAATCTGTCGACCATGATGTGTATCACCGTACGTGCGGAAAGCCCCTTTGCGATCCTGTAGGTGTCGGGAAAAAGGAACCCTTCCAGGTTTTGCCTCTCTATTCCCAATTCTTTGCAGAACACGCGGTCGTTTGCGAGGTTCAGGAATTCCGTTTCATCCACAAGGCCGAGTTCATTCAGACGCCCTGCTATCCGCTTCAATGTATATCCCTCGGGAATAGTGAATTCGTGGAGCATTACGCGCCCCTGCTCCAGGCGTGAAAGGATATCCAGGACAGACATCGATGTTTCGAGTCGATACTCGCCCGCTTTGAGATCGCGCGTCGATCCTCTGGCGGCGGCCGAAACCTTAAAGGCGAGTTCGCTTGTTATCAGGTTCTCCGTGGAAAGCTGCCTGGCAATGTCCGAGACACTGCTCCCCGGAAGAATTTCCACCACTTTGAATCGAGGCTGATTCGCGGCTGAAGGTTTCCTTGATGTTATCGCCCTATTGAGGAGATGGATTGCGAGCCAGAGAAGTATGACAAAGAGAAAAAAGCCGATCGCGACGAGTTGTCGACGCCTTCTGTCGCGAATTTCAGCCGCCGCATCTTCTTCCTTGTTTTCCGGGGTGTGCGGTTCGGTCTCGATATTTTTCATCGTCCGGCAGGTTCCCGATTCATTGTTTCTCATACATGTCGCCGCTCTGCGGGCGATTACAGTCGAGATAGTGTTGGAGCATTATCTGTGCGGCCACGCAATCGATCATCTTTTTTCTGTTTTTACGCCGTACATTTGATTCGATGAGCGACGCCTCGGCGGATCGTGTCGTAAACCGTTCATCCCACGTGATAATGGGAATGTCGGTCTGCTTCCGCAATTCTTCCAGAAAGGCCTCGACCTTTTCGGTCTGGGGGCTGGAGGTTCCATCGAGTTTCTTTGGCAAACCCACGACGATCGCACCCACTTCATAGCTCCTGGCGGTTTCGATAATTTCGTCAATCGGGGCGACGGTCTTTGAACGGTCGAGCGTTCTCACGGGTTGCGCTGTTATTCCCATCGGATCGCTGACCGCTATCCCGATCCTTTTGTCGCCCACGTCAAGCGCGAGCACTCGTTTGTGCACGAGACTGCCCTCCCCCGCCCTATCCATTCTTGATCATGCGTTTGACCGCTCCGGGAACTTCTTTGAGCGCCCCGGACAGTTTTGACGGGTCTTTCCCGCCGGCCTGCGCCATGTCGGGACGACCGCCGCCGCCGCCGCCGACGATTTTCGCAATTTCCTTCAGGAGGTTCCCCGCCTGCACTTTCTTGGTGAGGTCCTTCGTCACCCCTGAAATGAGAAGCACTTTACCCTTCGAAACACCGCCGATGACAACGACACCGGATTTGAGCTTTGCCTTTAAGGTGTCCGTTATAGTCCGGAGATGGTCTGTATCATGGTCATCCAGGCGCGCGACAAGCACCTTCACTCCTTCCACCTCGACGGCTTGCTCGAGCATTTCTCCAATCTTGTCTGTTGCCGCTTCCCCTTTCAGACGCTTCAATTCCTTCTCGAGACTTTTTCTTTCTTCCAGAAGTTGTTGAATCCGCGAAGAGATCTCCTGTCGCCCGGCATTGAGCGTCGAGCCGGCCTCCTCGATGATGTCCTCGGCCTCCCTTACCCTCCTGCAGGCAGCGTCGCCACAGACCGCCTCGATTCTCCGGATGCCGGCGGCCACGGACGACTCCGATGTGATCACGCAAAGTCCGATATCGCCGCTTGCGCGGACATGGGTGCCGCCGCACAGTTCCATGCTGACATCGCCCATCTGCACGACCCTGACGTCGTCGCCGTATTTCTCTCCGAAGAGGGCTATAGCGCCCATTTGCTTCGCCTCATCAAAGGAAAGGATTTTCGTCTGTAAGGGAATGTTTTCCCGGATGTGCTTATTGACCAGCGCCTCGACACGTCTGATCTGTCCTTTTTCAGGCGCCATGAAATGCGCGTAATCGAACCGGAATCTCCCGGGGGCGACCAGCGAGCCGGCCTGGTATACATGGTCGCCGATGACATCTCTGAGAGCGCTCTGGAGCAGATGAGTCGCGGAATGATGGGCCGCCGTGCCGAGTCTCAAGTCCTCGTTCACGCGCGCGGTCACAGTCTGCCCCACGCGGAGTTCGCCCTCCTTGATGTGAATCATGTGAACGGTAAGCCCGACGCCGGACGGTTTTGCGCCTGTCACCTCCGCCTTCAATCCGTCGGCCTCGAAAACGCCCGTGTCTCCAACCTGCCCGCCAGCCTCCGCGTAGAACGGTGTTTTATCCAGCACAACCTCGACATCAGAGTCCGAAGAGGCGGATTGTGCCATAGCGCCGTCCTTGATTATCGCAAGAACCTCGGAATCGCTTTCCAGGTGATCGTATCCGAGGAATTCCGTGGCTGGCACTTTCTGGGCCAGATCGGTATAAAGGAGCTGCGCCTCATCCGTCTCATATCCGGTGAAGGCGGCACGGGCGCGCTCTCTTTGCTTCTCCATCTCGGTCTCGAACCCGGTCCTGTCGAGTTCAAATCCCTTTGACCCCGCTATCTCTTCGGTCAATTCGATGGGGAAGCCGTATGTATCATAAAGCCTGAAAAGCTGCGGGCCACTTATCTTTTTCTCGGACGATTTACCAAGGTCGTCCATTATGTCGTCAAGCAGGATGAGACCTTGCGACAGCGTCTCGATAAAGCGCTCTTCCTCGGTTTTGACGACGCGACTTACATGTTCTCGTTTGGTTTCCAGTTCGGGATATGCCGCCTTGTAGATATCCACAATGACGCCGACAACCTTGTAGAGGAACGGGTCATTCATACCGAGGTCGCGTCCGCGTTGAACGGCCCTTCTCAGGATCCTGCGCTCTACATATCCCCTGCCCTCATTCGAAGGGAGAACGCCGTCGGTGATGAGAAAAGTGATTGCCCTTAAGTGATCGGCTATCACTCGATACTCTTTGACGGCATCCGCAGGATCGACCCCCGTGAGATGTGCGGTATAATCAATGATGGGCTTCAGGAGGTCGGTTTCAAAGCCTGAAAGCACCCCTTGCAGAACCGCGGCGGTCCTTTCCAGCCCCATGCCCGTGTCAATATTCCTTTTCGGCAGCGGCTCCATCGAGCCGTCCTCCTGTCGATCGAACTGCGTGAATACATGGTTCCAAATCTCTAAATAGCGATCGCAATCGCAGCCCACCGCGCACTCGGGACGCCCACAGCCGACACCATCTCCAAAATCATAAAAGATTTCAGAGCACGGCCCGCACGGTCCGGTCGGCCCCATTTTCCAGAAATTGTCTTTCTCGCCCATGCGCGAAATCCGGGAGGCGGGAACGATCTTCTTCCATATTTCGTCGGCCTCATCATCATCCGTAAAGATCGTAATCCAGAGCCTATCCTTCGGCAGGTTGAGGTCTTTTGTGACATATTCCCAGCCCCAGGCAATGGATTCTTCCTTGAAATAGTCGCCGAACGAGAAGTTCCCCAGCATTTCGAAGAACGTATGGTGCCGGGCTGTATTGCCGACGTTCTCAATATCCGTTGTTCTAAAGCACTTCTGGCATGTCACAGCGCGGGTGAATTTGAGCGGGATCTCTGCGAGAAACTCCTGCTTGAACTGTACCATCCCCGCGCTTGTAAACAAGAGGGTCGGGTCATCCGGTGGCACGAGTGGCCAGCTTGGTTTTATGGTGTGCCCTTGACGCCTGAAGAAATCCAGAAAGCTTTCACGAAGCTCGCTTCCAGTCATATCTCTCCGCCTTTAAATCTAACTTATCGGGAATATTGAAAACAGCAGGAGGTGTTCTCTAAGTTTGCGTATTATAACAAGATAGTCATATTATTTCAAATCCGGAGCAGGGACAGAAACAGCGAGAAACGCGCCGGGCAGCCGCCGGGAAAAAGCAAAAAGGCCGCATCACTGCGACGCGGCCTCGTGCACTTTTCTTTTATCTCTCGACTCCTTGATGACCAGCCAATCCGGATCAATTCAAGAAATTGCGAAGAGATTGGCTTGACGTATGGTGACGCAGACGCATGAGCGCCTTGTTCTCGATCTGCGAAACTCGCTGACGGGAGAGGTTCAGGTGTTCTGCAATTTCCGATTGTGTATGCTCCATCCCGTCACGAAGTCCGTACCTCATACTCAACACTTCCTGCTCGCGCTCGTCGAGCGCATCGGTCAGGACCGTCTCAAGCTCTTCGCGGAAAAAGTGCTTGTCAACGATCTCCGTTGTCGAGGCGCTGAGTGTGTCTCCAAGGATTTCGCCGAGTGTGCAATCGCTATTGTCGCCGTCAACCGGGAAATCCAAAGAAATAGCGCGTTGCGGAATGCATGCCATCGAGCGGACCTTTTCGCTATCAATGCCCGAATCGGTCGCAATCTCTGCCGTAGTGGGCCGCCGGCCAAGTTCTCTGCTCAGCTTGCGACTGGCCCTGTCCACTCTTCTGAGGGCCGGAATCACATTTACGGGAATTCGCACAGTTCGGACTTGATTTGAAATTGTCCGGGTTATTGCAGCCTGTATCCATTTTGAGGCATAGGTGCTGAACTTGAATCCGAGCTTGTAATTGAATCCATCGACCGCTTTCATCAGCCCTGTATTGCCCGCCTGGATCAGATCGAGCAACGGCATGCCGCAATTGGAAAACTTTTTGGCAATACTCACTACCAGTCTCAGGTTTGCAGACACCAGTTTCTTTTTTGCCTTGGTTACGGTCGCCTTGTCTTTCTTCTTTTTTGCCCGTTCGATTTTCTTTGCCAACTCTATGACCTCTTTTCCCGACAGAAGGCTGATTCGGCCTATATCTTTAAAATACAGCCGAAGCAGATCCTCGCCCGGGGACCTCCTTTCGGAAGCTTCGCCATTATTATCATCATCTGCAACTCCATCCTGTGCAGTGATTGCTTCGGTAGAGGAGTCCTCTTCCGACTCATCCTCTTCAAGCGCTCGTTCAAAACTCTCTTGAGGGCCAAGCTCTTCGAGTCCTCCAACGAGGACCTTATATTCAGGTTTCTCCATGCTGCCATCCAAAGGCACGGCCGTTGCAGTTGAGGCCGCTGGATCTTCCAGCTTTTTATAAACCTTCGCAGCGACTTCTTTTGCATCACGCGATCCTTGTCGTCGCGCACGCTTTTCTGTTGTCTTGCTTCTGAGAGGCCTTTTTCGTGCTGTCGCCGTTGCTTTTTTCATTTTTCCCCTCACGTTCTTTTGTGGTGAAGTACTTCCTCTCACACCTTATTGCAGCCCTTCCGGCTTATGGACTATATTGGTCTTGTTAGTCTGGTGTAATCATACCATACGATTCCTAACCTGTCAAGCGATTTTTTCGATTTTTTGAAAATCTATATTATAGCCATATAATACTGATATACAAGGTTTTATGTCATATTTTGGAGCAACCGCCAAAAGTCAAAAATCATTATTGGACCTCTTTAATCCAGTTTACAGCTTTTTGGCTCCAAAACCGTTTTTTTCGTCAGAAGGCTCACAGTGCGACAAAGCTGCAAGCCAATGCTGAGGCGACTCCATGGAGCCGAAGTCCTGCCAAAGAGGGGGGGATTGTACCCAGGGTTGCGACATAGCCGTGTTATGTTCTTTGCGCCTTTGCGTTGAAGAATGCTTTACATATCCGCGCTGGGCACGAGTAATGGATTCCCGCTTCTTCGACATGCCCTTCGACAAGCTCAGAACAGGTGTCGCGGGAATGGCAACTTTTTGTTCATCCGCGTGCCTCTCCCCAATAAATAGTCACTTCTATTTTCTTTTAGGAAAGAGTCGAGGATCGCATGTTTGACTGATCACAGAAAGCCCTTCTCGGCGTCGTCTCACAAAGAGGAAATGGCTCCGGCAAGCTTTTTCTTGACTTTTTCGCGATTTTAGTTTATACATATATATACGGTTTTTCTGGGGGTCATAGTAGAAATGGAGGGTTGCGTTGAACCTCTTGGACGCAATCCCTCGTTTTTTGGGCCAATGATATTCCCGCAGAAGACACGATTGATTTGATGGGGGCGTAGTTCAGTTGGTTAGAACGCCGGCCTGTCACGCCGGAGGTCGCGAGTTCGAGTCTCGTCGCTCCCGCCTTTTTCGTTTGGATTTTAAAGATATGTTGCTTGTCGGCGCTATCCCGCCCTTGCCTATGCCACGATTCATGTCAAAGACAATCTCATCATTTCGCCGTGCGGATCTGAAAAGTATTCTTCTATTGTTCGTCGTTTTCGTTTTTCTCTGCTGGTTCCCGTCTGCGTCGTCCGCCCTGGAACTCGGTTCGTCCGCTCCGGGCTTTTCTCTCACAAACCTTGCAGGCAAACCGATCAGCCTGCAATCTCCAGCAAAGGGGAATCTCCAACTCCTTTATTTCTTCGACGCGAGCGAGAAATCTATCGGGATGCTGTCGGATCTGAACACGACTGTGTCGAAGAATTCGGAAGCTTTGTCACTGCTTGCCATCAGTCCCGATAATCCAAAAAAAATTGCCCCTTTCGTTGCAGACAGGAGAGAACTCGAGTCCATCATTCTTATTGACCACAAGGGAACCACTTCCGCATACGGCCTCACTCGAAAGCTTCCGGCTGCTGTAATAATCGGGTCGGGCGGCATAGTAGGCGCAATGCTGACGTCCGCAAAGAATGCCGGAGTTGTCAAACTGGCTCTGGCGGATACGCTGATCTCCATGGGGTTTCATTCCAGGGCCGGAAAGATCTGTGATCCCATGCGAACGGAAAATCCGGGGCTGGCGGAGGCAGTTCTTGGCAGCGCGTACACATCGATCTTGTCTGGTGACTATGAGTCCGCTCGCTCGATCCTCGAGGGCCTTGGAGGCGGATCGGCTTCAGAGGTCCAGGCGGCACTCGGATTTCTCCACTTCCGACAGAATGACGATAACGAGGCGCTGGCCGCATGCGGGCGGGCATCGGGGCGCGGGTTTGCCGA
>CAYZZY010000140.1:0-7279 GCA_964482745.1 uncultured bacterium | reverse complement strand
TCCATAAGCTGCTGCTTCATGGCTTGTAACTCATCTGAGTTGGAGTCTTCCGCCCACGCCGGTGAGATGAGTAAACCCATCACAGCAACGGCGCAGAGGAAAATTACTGCTTTCTTCATGCTTTCTCCCCCGATAAGTAGTAACAATTTAACCAGTGTGATTGAAATGTCTTTCTCGTAATGCACTACAGATTCTACAGGTACTTCGGGTACTGCTTGTGACCCCGAAGGGCCATCATCGATATTCTTCTGCAATCACCTCCTTTCGGAACAAACCGGCTGACAACGAGAGGGAACTCCGGTGGCGAGCCGTTCAGGACGACTCTATCAACTCACCTCTCTCCTGTCAACCACTCGACCTTTTTCTCCGGATTCCAGGCCCAACTTGCCGTGCTCGACAAGTCGTATCTTTGCTGTAGCCCCGAGCATGTCGAACAGCTCGTCCCTGATTTTCCCCTCTATTGCCTGCAGGACTCGAAGCTCATCCGAGAAGATGGCTTCACTGACCTCGATGACAACCTCCAAAACTTCGCCGACCTCGCTGCCTTCAACAATAAGTTCAAAGGCGGGCGCAGGAGTATGAATCCCGACGGCGTCGATGATTATTCGCTCTACCTGCGACGGGAAAAGATTGACGCCGCCGACAAGCAGCATGTCGTCAGTCCGGCTGGAAACCCGTTCCATTCGGGCAAAAGAACACCCGCATTCGCACGGTTCGCGGTTGAGGCTGGTGAGGTCGCCTGTCCTGTATCTGATCAATGGAAAAGCCTCTTTTGTGAGCGTGGTAATGACGAGTTCACCTTTCCGCCCCGGCGGAAGCACGTCTCCCGATTCCGGATCGATGATTTCGGCAATGAAATGGTCCTCGTTGACATGAAGCCCTTGCCGTCGCTCGCATTCCGCCGCTATCCCTGAGGCCATTATTTCAGTGTGGCCGTAGCAATCGAATACGGGAATATAGAGACGTTCTTCTATTCTTTTTCGAACCGATTCGGACCAGTATTGTCCGACGAGCAGACAAAGGCGCAGTGTCAGTGTCCTGGCGTTGATATCGCGGTCACGGATATAGTCCGCCAATCGCAGTGCCCTGTGCGGAGTGGTCACCAGCACCGTTGCGTGATAGTCCCTCATCATCTCGAATTCGGTGTCCGGCGACTTGGTCGAAGAAGGAATAACGGAGGCCCCTATGCTCTCCGCCCCATAGTGGAGCCCCAGCGCGCCGGGGAAGAGCCCGTAGTCGATGTAAATCTGCACAAGGTCATCGCGTCCGACCCCTGCCGAGAGCAGCGAGCGCGCCGCAAGCGCGGTCCAATGGTCGATATCGTTTTGTGTGAATCCGACAACGATCGCCTCGCTCGGCAGTGAGGAGGTGGACTGGAGTCGGACAACCTCCCTGAGCGGTACCGAGAACATCCCGTAGGGATGGTTTGCGACCAGCGTATCACGTCCCGTGGTCGGCAACTCCCGCAGACCCTCCAGGCTGATCAGGTCGTCAGGGAAAAAGTTGCAGCCGCGGAAGGAATCTTTATAGAAATCGACGTTTTTGTAGACCCGATGGAGTACGGATTGCAGCCGTTCGAGCTGGAGTTGCTCGATCTCATCCCTATTGGCCAGACCGTACGTGGGGTCGATCTCGGTCATGAAGCGTCCTCTCTCTGACTCCTATTCCCATACGTTCTCATATGTTTTTCCGAGGTATGCCCGCTCCACCTCATGATTCTGAAGCAGTTCCGCGCTCGGGCCCTGGACCACCACCTGGCCCGTCTCGATCACATATCCCCGCTCGGCGACCGCGAGCGCCATACGGGCATTCTGTTCTACCAGCAGGACGGTCACGCCCTGCTGTTTGAGTCGCACAATTGTCTGAAATATTCCCTCGGCTATCTTCGGCGCCAGTCCCATTGAAGGTTCGTCGAGCAGCATCAACCGCGGGCGCGACATCAGCGCCCTGCCTATGGCGAGCATCTGCTGTTCACCGCCGGACAACGTTCCTGCAAGCTGTTTGCGCCTGTCCTTGAGCAAAGGAAACAGATCAAAGATCTCTTCCATGTCCTGGCCGATCTCTTCTTTGTTCCCGTTCTTGCGGCGAAGATAAGCGCCAAGTTCCAGATTCTCTTTGACGGTCATGGGAGCAAACAGTTGCCTGCCCTCCGGAACAAGCGCCACCCCCCGCTCAACGATTTTCTCCGGCCGAAGCCCTCTGATATCCTTTCCGTCGACGAGTATCTTTCCGTCGCTCCGGCTAATAAGCCCGGCAACCGTATTGAGAATCGTGGTCTTTCCCGCGCCATTGGCGCCGATGAGGGTTACGATCTCCCCTTTGCCAACGTGCAGGCTCACTCCTCGCAGGGCCTGCAATTGCCCGTAATAGCTTTTAAGGTTCTGTATTTTCAGCATTGGAGCCGGATCGTCCCAAATATCTCGCTATAACCTCTTCGTTTTTCTGAATATCGCGGGGTTTGCCTTCAGCTATCTTCACCCCATAATCGATTACGAGAACATCATCGGAGATTTCCATCACAACCGACATGTCATGCTCGACCAGCATTATGGTGATACCGGAATCCCTGATCTTGCGAATAAGCTCGGAGATCTGTTCGGTCTCACGCATGTTCAGGCCGGAAGCAGGCTCATCGAGCAGAAGCAGCTTCGGCGAGGTCGCCAGTGCCCTTGCGAATTCCACCAGACGCCGTTGGCCGAATGGCAGTGAGGCGGGAGAAGAATGCGGGTCGGCATCGAGGCCCACGACCTCCATCTGGCGTAACGCCTCATCCCTTATCTGTTTCTCCTCTTTGACCGCTTTTCTCCGCCGGAGCGCAATGCTCAGGGCGCCGCAGTGTGTGCGGCAGTGACGTCCCAGCATGATATTCTCCAGGATGTTCATATTATCGAATATCTCAACGTTCTGAAACGAACGGGAGATGCCCATCTTCGCGATCCGATGTGGCCGAAGTCCTGAGATATCGTTGTTCAAGAATGACGTTTTCCCCCGTGTAGAGGGCAGCAGCCCCGTCAGCACATTGAACAGCGTAGTTTTCCCGGCGCCGTTGGGACCGATGATCGATTTTATCTGGTGTTCTGCGACTTGAAAACTCAGGTCGTTTACGGCGATCACGCCGCCGAACTCTTTTGATAGTCCTTCAATCTTCAGCATTTTAACTATCCGGTTTCTCAGGCCGCAGCCGGCTGCTCCGGCTTTCTCAGCAATCTTCTCCCCAGGGCGGTCCCGATACCGGCCAGGCCGTCGGGGGCAAACATCATGATGACAAGCATAACGCCGCCGTAGACAAGAATGTCGTAATCGCCGACTGTCCGGAGATATTCCGGCAGTATGCTCAACAGGGCGGCGCCGAGAATGGCTCCCCATACGTTTGACATTCCGCCGACGATGACCATGGTAACCAATAATATGGACATGTTCGCGTCGAACGTTGTGGGGCTCACGAACGTCACAAAGTGAGCATAATAACTTCCGGCCAGCGATGCGATAACGGCGCTGAACACAAAAATCTGCATTTTGTATGAAGCCGTGTTGACCCCCATCGCGTTGGCCGCGGTTTCGCTCCCGTGAATTGACCGCAACGCCCTCCCTATTCTTGAATCGATTATATTCAGCACGAGCGCGAGGAGAATGATTATGGTTCCCCACACAAGGTAGTAGAAATGGATGTCTTTCTTGAAAATGAATTCACCCACGGCAAGCCGCGGGATCTGACCGAATCCGGATGGTCCTCCCGTCAAGCCAACCTCAGCCGTGAAGAAAATATAAACGATCTCTCCGAAACCCAATGTAGCCATGGCAAGATAGTGACCACGCAATTTAAGCACGGGTTTCCCGATCAAATACGCCATGACGCCCGTGATCACCATGGCGCACACCAGCGCCAGCCACGGCGACATGTGGACGCGGGTTGTCAGCAATCCCGAAGCGTAGGCTCCGATGCCGAAGAACGCCGCGTGTCCCAGCGATATCTGGCCCGCATATCCCAGCAAAAGGCTGAGACAAATGGTGATCAGGGCATAGATTCCAACGAAAACGAGAACCCCGATGTAATACGGATTCCGCATCAAATACGGCAATCCTATCACGCCTATGGCAAACAGGGCCAATGGTAAATGTCGCTTCATACGTACAACCCAGTCGAATCGAGTAATCAGAATTTTTTCAGCCTTTGTACTTCGGTGCTGCCAAAAAGTCCTCCCGGCCGAATGAAGAGGACTGCGAGCAGAACAATAAGCGCTATCGCATCTTTATAATGAGAGGAAATATAGCCGGCGCCCAGTGATTCAAGAATGCCTATCAGCAGTCCGGCGACTATGGCGCCCGGCCCGCTCCCGAGTCCGCCCAGTATCGCCGCGCCAAACCCTTTCAATGCCAGCATTGCGCCCCGCTGATAATCCATCATGACCATCGGGGCGATGACGATTCCTGCGATCGCGCCGATCCCGGCTGACAGGGCAAAGGAAAGCGTGACCATTTGCTTTACGCTGATCCCGACCAACCGCGCGGCGTCCGGGTTGTGTGCGCAGGCGCGCATGGCTTTGCCGATGATGGTACGATTAAAAAAATAGGCCAGTCCAATGACGACCGTGACCAGGCTTCCGAGAACCCACAACGTCTGTGGAAGTATGGTCGCGCCGAGAATATTGATGGGAGTTTCCCCCGAGAAATGAGGCATGTACCGGGTTTCTTTTCCCCAGGCGAACATTGCGGCCCCCTTTATCAGGATTGAGCCGGCAATGGTTATCATGATCAGAATTAGGACGGACGGATTTTTGAGCGGATGAATGGCGATTCTTTCAAATCCCACTCCCACCAGGACCACAAAGAGCACAGCCATGGGAAACGCAATAATCAGGGGCAGTTTCCAGACGGTGGTCAGCGTCACCATGAACATACCGCCAAGCATCACGAACTCGCCCTGGGCAAAATTGATGATACCGGTACAGTTGTAGATGATGTTAAACCCGAGCGCGACCATCGCGTACATGCTCCCAATGGTCACACCGGCGAATACATATTGCAGTGTTATCGAAAGGGTATCCATCAATCAACAATGTCCGCCCGAACTTGCGTCGCCTCGTGCAAACAGAAATCGTGGAGATCGCCGTTCATGAGGCCCTCTTTGCGGTTCCATGCCTGCTGTCAACGTGGGATGAAGGCACGATCACACAGCCAGACCGGGTGTTTCAGCGCTGCCAGGTTTTTGAAAAACGATTTTCCCAAGCGTCGCACATTGCGGCGTTCAAGCCGCAATGTGCGTGAATTGTCCGGTAAGGTGTATCAATAACCAGTACGTCTCACTTCCCTTCTATTCCTCGACGGAAGAGAGGGCTACGAATTTACCGCCCTTGACGGTGATCATCTCAAATGCGGCTTTATCGAGACCACAGTGATCTTCGGCCGAGAAATTGAAGACTCCTCCCGTGCCGATGAATCCCTGGGTGCCTTCAATGTGGTCTCTGATTTTTGCCTTGTCGGGGCCGACGGCTTTGAGGGCGTTGACCACGAGCCACAGAGCATCATAGGCATGGCCGCCGAACGTGCTGCAATTGTCCTTGAACTCGGCCTCGTATTTCGCCTTATACTCCTCAAGCAGCGCTTTTTGCGGGTTGTCGTCCTCAAGCGTGTCAACAACAAGGAGCCTGCCCGCCGGGAAGATGATGCCCTCACCTGCTTCACCACAAGCCTCGGCGAATTTTGGGTTTCCAAAGCCGTGGCTCTGGTAGAGCGGAAGAGTCATCCCAAGTTGGCGCATATTTTTGGCGACAATGACCTGCGCGGGCACAATCGACCAGTTGACAACCGCCTGCGCGTCGGTTGCCTTGATTTTCGTCAACTGGGCTTCCATGCTGGTGTCGGCCGGGCCGTATGTCTCATCGGCGACGATTTCCATGCCCATTTTCTCGGCATATTTTTTTAGCTCGTTCCTTCCGGCGTCTCCAAAACCGGTCGTACCCGTAATAAGGGCGATTTTGGAGATTCCCTTGGATTGCATATGCTCATAGATGCGGATCACGCAGTCGCTGTCCTTCTGGGGTGTTTTGAATACCCATTTTGCCACCGGATTGACAATGACTTCGGCCGCTGCGCAGGAGACGAGCGGGACCTCATATTCTTCCATAATGGGCTTTACCGCCATCGTACATCCGCTCCGCGAGGGTCCTATGATTGCGACGACGTTGTCTTTTGCAATCAATTTTTTGACCGCGTTGACTGTCTTGTCGGGAGCGCCAACGGTGTCTTCCACGATCACCTCGATGGGTGTGCCGTTGATGCCGCCGGCCGCGTTGACCTCGGCTTCAATCATCTTGACGGTGTTGCGTTCAGGTTCGCCCAACCACGACGCACTCCCTGTAACGGCGAATACGGCGCCGATTTTGATCGGCTCCTGCGCCAGTGCAGTCCCGCTCAGAACCAGGCACATGATTGCAACTACGACCAGTACTCTCTTCATTCTCGCTTTCCTCCCCATATCAAAACTTCTCCTTGACCAACCCCCTGACGGCCTGCCGACTGGGCCGGCCGGTGCCTCGAGGGGCAACGAACCTGTTATAGCACTCCGTAGACTTCCTCGCTGGAAAGCAGCGTTATGTTTTGTTTCTTCAGTTTCTCGATAACCTCGTCAATTTCCTCGACTCGAAAGATTATCACGGCGTTTTCGCTCTTTTTCTCCAGGACGGCGTACATATATTCAATGTTGACCTCGCAGTCCTCAAAGGTCTTGAGGACATCCGAGAGCGCCCCGGGTTGATCCGGCACCTCGACGGCGATGACTTCGGTTTCTCTGGCGGTGTGGTTGGCCGCCCGCAGGACCGCGTGTGCCCTGTCCGGATCCTCGACAACCATGCGCAGGATGCCGAAGTCCTCGCTGTCCGCAAGCGAGATCGCGCGGATATTGAGACCCGCTTTTCTCAGTTCCTCGGTAACCATTCTCACGTGGCCGATTTTGTTTTCCAGAAAGACAGAGACCTGTTTTATCTTCACCGGTCATCCCTCCTTGCGCATGTCTATGACCCGCTTGGCCTTGCCCATGCTTCGCTCGATTGTCTTCGGTTGGACCAGCGTGACCTTTGCGTGAATTCCCAACGCGTTGTTGAGTTTGTGTGCAATCTTACGCTCCACTTCTTGAAGTTGTTTTATCTCGTCGGAGAACAACTCCTCGTTCACTTCCACCTGGACTTCGAGCGTGTCCATGGGCCCTTCTCTTCGCACGATCAACTGGTAATGGGGTTCGGCCTCATCAATTGATACAAGCACGTTTTCGACCTGAGATGGG
>CAYZZY010000139.1:0-7288 GCA_964482745.1 uncultured bacterium | reverse complement strand
CTTCTCGCAATAGGTTTCCCGGAGATTGTCGGGCCCGAAGTTCTCGACCATGTGTGCGACGCCCGGTCCCGGGAAGAAAAGCATGAATGAGGTGCAGGCGCCGAAAAAGATCTCGCCCGCGGACATGGCAATCGGGCCAGGAAGTCCCTGTCCGCCCCATTCCTGGCTGTTCGCCATGGAAATCCAACCGTTTTCACACGCCAGTTTATAGGCCTTATGGAAAGCCGCAGGCACTTTGACATCGCCATTCTCGAAGTGTGAGCCCTCGAGGTCGGCGTCCTGGTTGAGCGGTCCCAGTTCCTCCTGGGCGAACTTGATCGCCTCGGTGATGATCATGTCGAAGTCGTCACTGTCGAAATCCTTGTACTTGTCAAGTTCGCAGAGTTGCTCGACCTTGAGTTGTTCGTTCAGGACGAAATCGATGTCTCGTTTGTTAACACGAAAAAAGTTGTTCCCCATAGTTCCTTCTCCTTTAGATAACCCTCCGGTATGTCCAGTGGTATTTTTGACGGAAAACCGAGCCGAATCGGTAAACCTGAGACCTGTCCTGCCGGACAAGTTTCCGGTAGTGGGGTTTATCGGCTCCTATGGTCCTTATTCTACCATACTTGGCCGGTGAATTTCCACACATTTTTGTCCCTTTCCCGTGCGGGAGGCAAGATGGGGGGATGCAAACTCATGCGAATCAACTTCAAGGTTGAGCCATGCTTGACGTTCGGTCACTAAGTGCGTATAATAATATGCTGTTTGAAGGGAGGTTTATATATGCCATGTTTGCGTAAGCGTCGGAGAAAAAAAATAGCGAAGCATAAGCGTAAGAAAAAGATGCGGGCGAACCGTCACAAGAAGAAGGATCGCTAAGACTCTCCGAAACAACATCTTGAGAAACCGGAAGGTCAGGTAATGAAGCTCAAAATGGGATTGCCCAAGGGCAGTTTGCAGGAGGCCACACGCGAGTTGTTTCGGCGGGCGGGCTACTCCATCATTTTTGGCGAACGCTCTTATTATCCATCGATCGATGACCCTGAGATAGAGCTGATGCTCATAAGGGCGCAGGAGATCCCTCGGTACGTGGACCACGGAATACTTGATGCAGGGATCGCCGGTACGGATATGGTGGAGGAAAACGATGCGGATGTCGTCAGGGTAACCGAACTCCCTTACTCGAAGGCGAGTTTGGGATCGGTGAGATGGGTGCTGGCCGTGCCGGAAGACTCGGGCTTCAACTCGGTCTCCGATCTTGAAGGCAAAACGATCGCCACCGAACTTGTCAATACGACCAGGAAATATTTAAGACGGAAGGGCGTCAAGGCCGCCGTTGAGTTCTCCTGGGGAGCGACAGAAGTAAAACCGCCCGACCTGGCGGACGCCATCGTTGAATTGACCGAGACCGGCTCGTCTCTCCGGGCAAATAATCTTAAAATCATCGACATGGTAATTGAATCCCAGACGTGTTTTCTGGCGAACAAAAAGGCATGGGAAGATCCCTCGAAGAGACAAAAGATTGAAAGCATTGTAACCCTCCTGCAGGGCGCCCTGAACGCTGCCGGGATGGTCGGCCTGAAGATGAACGTGAGCCGATCCGATCTTAGCAAAGTGCTTTCCGAGCTTCCCGCCCTCAAGACCCCCACCATCTCGAACCTTAGTGATCCGGGCTGGATTGCCGTCGAGACCGCGCTCGAAGAAAAAGTCGTCCGCGAAATCATCCCCAGGCTCAAGAATGCGGGCGCGCAAGGAATAATCGAGTATCCTCTGAACAAAGTGATTCACTAGCTGTCGCTTTGGGCATGGAGAGAATTTATCGTGGCGGAAGAAGACAAGAAGGTTGATGAGTCCTGGAAAGACCAGGTTTCGAAAGAGAAAGACGAATCCCTGCATGAGGAGGAAACGGACTCCCCAAAAGAGGGGGATGCCGAACGGACCGGATTTCCTCCGATGCAGGCCAGCTTTGGAATGCTCATAACCGAACTCGCCATGCAGGCCTCATTTTTCATGGGAGAGATCCCCGATCCCGAATCCGAGAAACCGGTCGAGGATTTGAACCGCGCCAAGTACCTGATAGACGAATTGGGAGTGATCGAGGAAAAAACAAAGGGCAATCTTACTCCCGATGAAGAGAAGGCCCTTAAAAATGTGCTGTTCGAATTGAGGATGAAGTACGTCGAGAAAACGCCGAAGCAGTAATAGTGCGCATCGTGGAGCGCTCCACAATGCCGGAAGGCCGGAGCGCGCGCCTGATCGAAGTGAAAGGGGACCATAGGTCCCGCTTTTTTTGGAAGGGAACAGGTACATCATGCCAGCAGTCGTGGTTGTCGGAACTCAATGGGGGGATGAAGCGAAGGCCAAGGTCGTGGACTTTCTGGCTGACACCGCCGACGCCGTGGTGCGCTACAATGGCGGCGCTAATGCGGGACACACCGTGGCCGTCGGCGAAGAGACGTTCATATTTCACCTCCTGCCTTCGGGAATCCTGCATCCGAGCACGAAATGCGTAGTCGGCAGCGGGGTCGCGCTCGATCTGCAACAGCTCTGTGTAGAACTCGACGAAATCTTCAAGCGCAGGGGTGTGAAGGGCGACAACCTGATCATCTCCGAAAACGCTCATGTTGTCATGCCCTATCACAAGGCCCTCGATGTCGCGCGCAACAAGCGCGCCGGCAGTATCGGCACAACCGCGCGCGGTATCGGCCCGGTGTATTCCGACAAGCACGCTTACATGGGCATACGTGTCGGCGATCTGTTCGACAAAGAGAGACTACTCGAAAAAATCGGGATCGCGCTCAGCGAAAAAAATACCGTCTTTCAGCAGGTTTATGACATGCCCGCCTTTGAGCCTGAGCAGGTGGTGGCGGAGTTGGCGCCCTATATCGAAAGGATCGAGCCGTTTGTCATGAACACCTCACTCCTTCTCAACAAGATGCTTGATGAAGGGAAGACTCTGGTGTTCGAGGGGGCCCAGGGAACCATGCTCGACATCAACCACGGGACGTATCCTTTCGTGAGTTCTTCTCATCCGATCAGCGGCGGCGTCTGCGTCGGTGCGGGGATCGGCCCGCGAAGGATCGACAGGATTATCGGCGTTGTCAAGGCATACATAACACGTGTCGGCAACGGCCCGATGCCGACCGAATTGACCGACGAGCAGGGCGAATATCTCCGCGCAAAGGGAGGCGAATACGGCGCCACGACCGGACGCCCGCGCCGTTGCGGCTGGTTCGACTGCCTCGTCGCAAAGCATGCGAACAGGGTGAACGGGCTGACCGAGATTGCTATCACCAAGCTCGACGTACTCGATGAGTTGAAAACCATAAAAATATGTGAGGCCTATTCTTATCGAGGGGAGAGACTGACGGAATTGCCCGGGCGAGCTGATATGCTCTTAGAGTGCGAGCCTATTCTCACAGAGCTGCCGGGCTGGCAAGAGGACACTTCGGGGATCACCGCCTATTCCGACTTGCCCGAGAAGGCAAAAAACTACGTCGCAAGCCTCGAGGAAATCGTCGGGAGTCCGGTTACCTTTATCGGCGTCGGCCCAAAACGGAGCCAGACGATTTCGGTGTCCTAGTGTCTGCCCTGGTAAAGTGGCTTACTGCTATTCAGATTTGAAATTCCCCGTTCCCCCTTTGTAAAAGGAGGATTGAGAGGAATTTGATCGCTCTCCGTTCTAACGTTTACTTCTGCAATTGTTCTCTGGCGTTTCTTTCTGTCTCAGTACCATAATTGAGAATGCAATAAAACAACTATAAGTAGCACAAGAATTTCCCGATGGAAGGAGAATTGTCATGGGTGATTACACGCTGAAGCACTATGATTTCGACAGGGGAAGCCTGCTCCATCCCTTGAAAAAGGCCCTGGGTCTCACCGCTGTTGGAGTCTCGCTGTCGCGGATGGAACCCGGGATGGGCTATCCCTTCTTCCATGCCCATAAGGAGCAGGAAGAAATCTTCATCTGCCTGGAAGGTTCCGGCACACTCCTCGTAGATGAGGAGGAGATTACCATGCAGCGCGGCGATTTCCTGAGAATCGCGCCCGGGGCGCCCCGCGCCGTGGGCAATCGCACCAAAGAGCCCTGCACATTCCTCATATTGGGCGCCCTGCCTCCCGAAAAATACAAGAGCGAAGCCGAAGGAATGTTTCTCATCGATGACGGCATCGAGATGCAGGACCGGATCGCCGATTGGACGGTCAAATAGGTTCCATTCTGCGGGGGCGTCCCGCCGGCATGACCGAATACTCCGGTTATGCCGGCGAATCGGCATGACGCATCCGCCTTTTCCAGAGATTATTTTGAAAAAGTTTACGAAGAATGCTTGACAGAGCCCATTTTCCAGAGTATAATTTAAGTTAGTTGACCAACTTAACTTGCCTCGCGGATGATTCCATGGCCAGAAAAATCCTCGCACCACAACGACGCGAACAAATTGTTGAGGCGCTTTTCCATTGTCTTTCCGAGAAGGGGCATGAAAAAGTCACGGTCAAGGATATCGCTGAGCAGGCAGGTCTTCACTATGGCGTCATCCACTACTACTTCCAGAGCAAAGATGAGATAGTTTCGGCATTGGCAGATTCCATTGTCAGCCGGTATGAGCATCTGCTGCTTGATCGCGTTCACAACGTCCAATCGGCATCGGAAAAAATCTGGACGTCACTGGATTTTCTGATTGATGAGTTCATCTTCAACCGCCGCTTGAACCGCGTATTCTACAATCTCGTCCAGATGGCGTTCGAAAACAAGACGGTCCGTACTGCTTTAAGAAAACAGCTCAGGGCCTATCGCGGCCAGATAGCCGACGTGATAGAGGAGGGGATCGAAAACGGTGAGTTCAAGCGGGGCAAAAAGGCGGAGATTGCCTCGGTGATGGTCGCGCTGATTGAGGGAATGGCGCTTCAATGGATGATTGAACCAAAGGCTCTGAATCGGGACGTCGCGAGAAAGCTGATTTCCGACACCCTGGGAAAGCATCTCCAGTGATCCGAACTGGCTCTCGGGGGTGTTTTCCTTTTGGATTGTCAGTCGTCGCATGTTGGATTTCCGAATGGCAAGGTCTCCTGGAGGGTATGATAGTATGGAGCACTGACAGGCGAACAGATTGGCATGAGGATTTTTTATCAACTCTATTCATACAAGGAGGAGCAGTGAAATGAAATCAAAAGAGGAACTGATGGCGCTTGACGCAAAGTATATGCTGCATCCGGTGGTCATTCTCCAGGAGCACGAGAAGAAGGGAGCGCGCGTGATGGTTGAGGCGCAGGGGTCAATGGTGAAGGACATTGACGGGAAGGAATACATCGATGCCTTCTCCAGCCTGTGGAACGTCGTGATCGGGCACGGGCAAAAAGCGGTGGCCGACGCCATTACCGAGCAGTTGGACAAAATGGAATACTTTTCGCCCTTCTTCGGTTTCGCCAGCCCTCCGGCGATCGAACTCGCGGCCAAGGTTGTCAGCCTTATGCCCGAAGAGTGGAATATGGGCCGTGTAATGTTCACGTGCGGCGGTTCGGAGACCAATGACACCAATATCAAACTGGCCCGTCTCTACTGGAACATGAAGGGGAAAGATCAGAAGAAGACAATCATTTCTCGCGATCTGGCTTATCATGGGGTCACCTATGGCGCGCTCAACGCGACCGGTCTCGAGTTCTTCAAGATGAATTTCGACCCGATGCTGCCGGGCTTCTTACACATAATGGCGCCTTACTGCTACCGCTGCGCGCTCAACCTTACATACCCCGAATGCAATATCGCATGCGCCAGGCAGCTTGAGGAGACCATCCAGAAAGAGGGCCCCGACACGGTCGCCGCGTTCATAGGGGAGCCTATTCATGGAACCGGCGGTGTGCTGCCTCCCCCCGCCGAATACTGGCCGATGGTGCGCGAGATCTGTGACAAATACGATGTTCTGCTCATAGCCGACGAGGTCATCACAGGATTTGGACGAACGGGCAAGATGTTTGGATGCATGAACTGGGATCTGCGGCCCGACCTGATGTCCATAGCAAAGGGAATCACCAGCGGCTATTTCCCGCTTGGCGGGGCCATCGCGAGCAACGAGGTGTACGAGACGATCAAGGACGGCCTGGCGGACATGCTGCCGTTCCTGCACGGGTTTACCTACAACAACCATCCTACCGGATGCGCGGCAGGACTGGCAAACCTGAAAATCATCGAGGATCAGAAGCTTGTCGAAAACGCTGCCGCAATGGGAGATTACCTGGGAGCCCGTCTCAAGGGACTGTATGACCACAAGTCGGTCGGCGATGTCCGCTCATTTGGGCTGATGGCGGCGGTCGAGATAGTGAAGGACAAGGAGACAAAAGAACAAATAGGCCTGATGCCGATGGACAGCACGCATCGGATCGAAGACCTGATGTGGGAAAAAGGCATCTATGCAAGGGCGATGTTGGAAAATGTGGCCGTTGCGCCAATGCTTACAACGACCAAAGAAGAGATTGATAAGATCGTCGATGCACTCGACGCTTCCATTGCCCAGATGGAAGAGGAGATGCTGTAGAAAACTGGAAAATTCGATCTTACAGGCGGGGATGGGCAAAAGTCCATCCCCGCTTTTTTTAACGATCTCGGACAAATGAAAATCGGCCCGAAGTCTCTTCAGGCCGATCATTCCCTGAATGAGCTGAGCGCTCCGATAGATAATCGGGCGGTTTCGACTATTTTCCCGTCGGTTGCCCCGGTTTCTCCCATTACGGCAGTGTCGCCGATAGGGGGCAGAGTGGTCGCAGAAAGACCCTCGCCCCGGGAACGATTTGACATTATTGGTATGGTCAGATAATGTTGGATCAGCAAGGTGCGCCCCATTTTAAAGACCGATCCTTGCGAGTGAATCCTGGGAGAATTAGTGCAAATGACATAAAGGAGGAAGGATATGGCTGTAAACAGAGAATTGCTTGCGCCTTGTGGGCTTTACTGCGGTGTGTGCGGGGTCAGCATAGCCCACCGGGACAATAACGAGAAGTTCAAGGAGAAGCTGTCCGGCGTCTACGGCGTGCCGCCGGAGGAGATCCGGTGCAACGGGTGCAACTCCAATGAGCGCTTTACTTATTGCCAGGTCTGTCCCATCAAATCATGCACGGAGGAAAAAGGCTATGAGGGCTGCCATGAGTGCGCTGATTTCCCGTGCTCGATGATCGAAGAATTTCCCCAGCCGGTGGGCAAAAAAGTGATAATGAGGGCCATCCCCCAGTGGCGCGAGATGGGAACCGAGAAATGGGTCGAAGCCGAGGAGGCCCGCTACATCTGCCCTGATTGCGGCGCCAAACTCTTCCGAGG
>CAYZZY010000138.1:0-7462 GCA_964482745.1 uncultured bacterium | reverse complement strand
CCCTTTTCCTAAGGGGGAGCCGGCGAGTCGCCGGAGACATTCTGCGGATAAATTCGCACCTGCAAACATCTTGGCGATCTTTGCGGTAAGAAAAAGAGATTCTTCGCCTTCGGCTCAGAATGACAGCTTCCGTGCATCTCCGCCTGCCTGTGCGCCCGCCTGCGCGCAACGCGCGGGCAGGTGTCCTCCATGGTGTATAAGTGGACCGATCGGCCCAGGGTCAAAAGGGGAAATGGTTAAAGGGGTAAAGTCAGAGTGGAGAATGGAACGTCGAGCTTCGACAATCGCCCTGCAACGGCCCGATTGACTCCGTTGATGAGATAATGATATTTTGTAGCGGTCAAGTTGTGACCGGACATGAATTGAGGACAGCCTTCTTTAAGGGGAGAGTTCGCATGGATATCAGGAACCATACGGCGTTGATTACCGGAGGGGCGTCGGGTCTGGGCAGGGCCACGACGGAAACCGTGGTAAGAGCCGGAGGCAACGTCGTGATCATGGATATCAATGAGGGAGAAGGTAAGGCGCTGGCATCGGAACTGGGAAAGGCGGTCGTCTTTGCAAGAACGGATGTAACCAGTGAGGAAGATGTCGAGGCGGCCATCGATCTGGCAAAGAAGACCTTCGGAGGCGTTCATTTTTGCATTAACTGCGCCGGATCGGGTCTTGCCGTGAGGACCATCTCAAAGACGGAACCGCACAATCTTGGTTCTTTCGAGTGGCTGGTCAGGCTCAATCTTATCGGGACATTCAATACGGCCAGCAAGACGGCGTTTGCGATGGCCTCCAACACGCCCAACGACCAGGGCGAGAGAGGCGTCATCGTCAATGTGGCCAGCGTCGCGGCTTTTGACGGCCAGATAGGGCAGGCTGCCTATTCCGCGTCAAAGGCCGGGATCGTAGGGATGACGCTGCCCATGGCGCGTGATCTCTCGAGTGTCGGCATACGAGTGGTCACGATCGCGCCCGGCCTCTTTCTTACACCGTTGACCCGGATGCTGCCGAAAGACCGCATGAGCGCGCTGGACGCGTCCGTGCCCTTCCCCAAACGCATGGGGACACCCGAGGAATTCGCCATGCTCGTGGAGCAGATATTGTCGAATCCTTATTTGAACGGCGAGACCATTCGCCTGGATGGAGCAGTGCGCCTGACACCCAAATAGGGGGATTTCAGGGGACCGCGGATTACAGGAACAAAACGACAGAAGATTGTTAGCCACAGAGAGCACCGAGAGCACGGAGAAAGGGACACGGAGAAAAACCGAGAAACCAGAAACCATATTCAGCCACAGATGCACACGGATGGACGCAGATAATATTCACCGCAGAGATGCGGAGAACACAGCGCGGCAAAGCCGCAACCAAACATTGGCTCTGGGTACAGTCCCTATTCTACGAATCCAAAAAACGGGATTCCGTAAATAGGTACAGTCCCCGTCGCCCTGGGGGACCACGAATCCTTCGACAAGCTCAGGAGAAGCTTACACGAATTACACGAACAAAACGATCAAAGACCCTTTATCCACAGATTGCGCAGATTCACGCAGATTATCACCGATTTCCAGTCCAGTCATTGTGGGCGGGAAAAAAATATCTTTTTTTTCAACACAAAGACGCAACAAAAAACTTCCTTTTGCCACAGGGAGCACCGAGAAAGACAGAGATTGCCGCGTCGCTCGGGTCTGAGACCCTTCGCTCCTCCTAAGAAAATAGAAATATATTTTGCCATATCTAAATACGCATAAATTTGCCTATCTACTTGAATATGCTTGTGTTACGCATGCGATTAGAGGTTTTCTTTAACATACAACCCCGCATGGCGGGGTCCGATGCTCGCAATGACAGATTCAATCATAAATTGCACAAACAAAAATCTATTGGAGGGGCGGTTCGCGAACCGCCCCTCCAAAGATCCGTGCAAATCCGTGGTTGAAGTCGGAGGGGAGGGGCCGGCATGAGGGAGCCCGCTTGTTGCTCCGCAACCCCGATAACAAGTTATCGGAGCCACCCGTGAGTCTCAGTCCTAATCCGTGAGGCCGAGGTATTCCAGGAAATCGAGTTCGTTACCCTGTGTCTTACGGCGGTTCCATCTGCGGACCTTGGCAAAGTAGATCTCATCCTGCCTGAGGCTTTCGAGATGGATTTTCTTTATGTACCGCTTGTCCACTTTGCCGTCGAGCGTCTGCGCACACTCGCAGACCCTGCTCACGTCAATTGACTCTATTCTGCGATCATCATTGTCCAATTCCAACATGAAAGGGTGCTCCCGGCAGACGACAGGCCTGTGTTCGTAAATGATGCACCCATGCTTTCGAAGAAAGAGGCAGCGATCCCGGGGTTCGCGCATGCACATTGCCCGGCGGGCGCGAAGCGGCGGGCCGAATTTGATCCAGGAGATCGGCCCGGGAGTCTTGCCGAAATCCGATTTCTTGAAGAAGTGAACGATTTTCTCCGCCGGCATTCCCGAACCTTCCATGAGCCGGCGGACGTCTGTATCCGTAAGCGGTATCCGCAGACGGCAGCAGGTACCGCACCGATTGCAGCGGAACTTCAGGAACTCGGCTCCTTTGATCTGCTCGTTCTTCTTTTTTCTTGATGAAACCATTGTTGCCCTTTCTGCTTGTTGTTCAAGTATGCGACGAAACGAATAATAAAGGCACATGCGAGATGCGTTCTCGCGGGTCTGCGATCAACCGATCTCACTCCCTGAGTACGTAGACGGTCGCCCAATCACCCGTGAACAAGGGCTCGCAATGTTTCTCGAGAAACGCCTTGAAATTCTTGAAATCGTTTTGGAACCGCCGGGCATCTTCCTCAGAAATCGTGTGTGGTGGAAACCATGAATAGAAGAGATGGTTGAAGTAGACGTGCGTTATTCCCATCTCTTCCAGCATCCGGCGGAACGCGTCAGGGCTCCCTGCTTCATGCACCAGTTCTATCATCCTGGGAGCCTCCAGCACGCTGTCGCCTATCTTCGAGCGATCGCAAAAAAATCTTCTGTTGTCCCAAAAAAGGATGAGGTGGGCGTCGGCGGGAAGTTCTTCGTTGATGTATTTGAAGACGGAATAGTTTCGAACCGCCTCCGTGAGAAACTCGTCACGAGTCTGCTCTCCCCATACGACCGGGCCAAACTTGGCCGGAACGAGCGGGGGATAGAAAAAAGAGAATGAAAACCACACGATTCCGCATGCGAGCAATATGCCGCCCTTGACCATTGATGAGAGACGCGCCGGGAGTGAAGCCGCCTTCTCTCCTACATCGATGATGGTGTGCGCGCAGAGCAGACTGAGCAGCGGGAAAATGGGCATCATATAGCGCGTGATATGGGTGGACGCGGCCCAGCTCAAGAAACAGACAGCGCACGCAAGCGCGGCCCACCTCAGCAGGGGTGGCTTTGGGCGGATGAATACAAATGCGGGTACGAATATCAGCCAGAGCGGCGTGATCGTCGTGTCGAAATTCTCGAAGCCAGGGTTGCCCATCACCGTAATGTTCCACGGCAGCGCCAGCATATTCCGCCAGTCATGGCCCATCCCGTGCGAATGAACGTACGACAGCATTCGTTCGACCTGCGCGTCTACGAGCCAGCGCCCGCCAAACATGTTATACATCACCGGGTACACCGGATTTCCCGTTATAAGATAGTTCTTTACGAGGTAGGGCGAGACGAAGAGCGTGACGATTCCTCCGAACAGCGCAAGGTTTATTACGGCGGTGCGCATTTTTCGATCGCCTGACGACCGCCCTGCCATGGCAACCATTGCGGACAACGCAACGAGGCCATATATCGAGGTGTATTTCATGCCCGCAAATACTCCGGCGAATATGCACAGCATGAAAAACCAGCGCCTGTCGCCTTTCACCCTCCAATTCCAGAAACATGCCGTCGCCAGCAGAAAATAGAACGTCATTCCCAGATCTCCGTAAGCGAGCGGCATTTCGTTCAAGAATGAGGGATTGAAGAAGAAGATGAGTGTCGCAAGGATCGCGGTCGTCGATCCGAGGTTGCACCGGACAAATCCGTAGAAGAAAATCAGCGTGGCGGCGCCCAGGATGTAGTGAAGCAGGTTGGCAAGGATAAAGTCGTCGATAAGCAGGGCGCTCGTATACAGCATCTCCATATTCAGGAGTGTGTTGGAAAACAGGTCAAAGGGAATCGTGACTATTCGATGTGCGTCCGCATAGACGCGCGGCACGCCCAGATGATACACCATTGCATCGTGCGTGATGCTTGGGGCAACCGCCATGATGGCGATAAAGACGAGGACGACGATCATCCATGCTGTCCCGATACGGATGAGGGGCGAAGACTTTTCCGACCTGTCGAACTCGAACAGCGCCTTTATATCGCCGAACAAGGCAGGGACATCGCGGAGGCAGACCAGAAGCACGACAAGACACAATCCGCCTATCACTGCCGCGTAGAGGCCGCCGACACCGCCGAGGAATAGGGTCGCGTAGATCAGCAGCCCCCAGCCCAGCCCGAGCGCGAGCATCAAATCCTGTGTGGCGCCCCACTTGTTTTCCGGGTGAAGCTCGCGATTGCTTATCCCCGCCATTCGGAGCAGGCGCCTTCCCGCGAGCATTCCGATGAGGGCCAACAGGCAGGCAAGGGAAAGATGTTTGATGGCCAGCATGATCTTGAGGGGATCGGTCGGCAAAGGAGGCGGCTGATAGTCGACCAGGAGGCGGTAAAGGCGGCGAAATCCGAGCTGATGCTCCTGGTAGTATTTGAACATCACCAGGATGGCCCAGCCCGCGAGAGCAACGAGGGCAGCATACCGGATGTTTTTGTGGATGTCTTTTTCGCCCATTCGCGGTCGGTTCGTCAGGCCGGTTGGCTCAGGCGTGAGCGCATAAAAGTTTCCCGGACGGAATTGCCCTGACCGTCCGGGTCTTTCCAGAAGCTTATCGCGTTTGATTTTCCCTGGGCTCCGGGAGCCCGGCTGGATGCTTCGAAACTCTTATGTGAACATCCATCCCACGCGTTTTAGGAAGCGGCGCCGTCCTGGCGCAGGACGCTCAATACAATCCTGGTCCAGGGTAGAACTTCCTGAAGATGTCGCTGTTGCTCAGGATTCCGATTATTTCGTTGCCGTTGGAAATGGGGACACGCCGAATATTGAGTTGTTTCATCAGTCTTACGCATGCCAACACGTTTATCGAGGGCGGTATCGTCATTGCGGGCCTCGTCATGACGTCCGAGACCAGGACATGCTGTTGGCCGGGCTCGGGATCGATGAGCTTGTTGATCAGGTCCTTCTGAGTAACGATGCCGAACCAGTCTGATTTGTTGGTGCTCTCCACAACCAGGCTCGACACCGCGAATTCCTGCATTTTCCATACGGCATCCAGTATGGACACATCTTCTTTTATAAACTTAACATCCTTGTTCATCAAGTCGTGAACAAGCGTCCGGCGCATTTTCTCGAGCATGATTATCCATTCCTTCCCGAGTCCAGATTTCACTCGCACAGCCGATTCGTGCGATACCGGAGATGATTCTATCATTTCTCGTGGTGAAATTCAACATCTGAACCTTCCTGATTTTCCAATAAGAATTGACGCGCGGTTGCGCTCATGCTATAATCCGAAACCGAAATGACGGGCCAGAGTTCATCTTCCGATATAAAACGCGGGAATCTTCTTCCCGCATGCGCGCTGGCGCTTTTGCCCGCGCTCCTCTACGCCAATACCCTCGGGAACTCGTTTCAATACGACGACACCCATTTCATATTGAACAACCTCTACGTGCACAGTCTCTCGGGGATAGGCCATTTCTTTGCTTCTCCGAACCTGATCAGCAATGTTCCCCTGAGTGGGTACCGGCCATTGACCATGGGGAGTTTCGTACTGAACTACGCCATGAACGGCGCCAGCCCTATGGGCTATCACCTTGTGAATATAATGATTCACATTCTGAATACACTGCTCGTTTACGGCGTCTCGCTCGTTATCATGCGGGCTTTCGAAATCAAGCGGAACAGGCATGCGGCGCTCGCCGTCGCCCTGCTCTTTGCCGTTCACCCGATCAACACACAATCCGTGAACTACGTTTTCGGAAGAACCTCACTGCTCGTGGGATGTTTCTCTCTGGCATGTGTCCTGCTCTATGCGCGCGGGCGCGAGGCTGCCGGAACGTCGCGGGGGACTATCATGCTCGTCGGGTCGCTCGCGGTATACCTTTGCGCACTCTTCTCAAAGGAAGAAGCCGTGGCGGTACCGTGCCTGCTGCTCGTTTATGAACTGTGCCGGCATCGCCTCCGAATCAACACGAAAAAGGCTGTGAATATTTTTCTCGTGCTGCTTCCATTCCTGATCCTTACGGTGGGTTTTATCGCATTTGTCACATTCGGCCTGCGCATCATCGGTGACACGCCGCAGCCGCGCGGCGTGTGGGAGAATCTGCTCACACAGGCAAGGAGCGTCTTCCTGTACATGAAACTGATAGCGTTTCCGGCCAACCTCAGCATTGACCACGAGGTGGGAACGCTTTCTTCGATTCTCGAGCCGGCGGCGATGGCTTCGGTGATCGGCGCCGTTGCGATGCTGGCCGGTTCATTGCTTTTCGTGCGTCGAGCGCCTGTCGTACCGTTCGGTGTCTGGTGGTTCGCTTTCGCCCTGGCGCCCAGTTCCACGCTCGTGGCGCTCAAGCTTATCATGAATGAACAGAGAATGTACCTTGCTGCGATCGGCATCATGTTTATCGCTGGCGCAGGCTTTGCCGTCGGGCTTGAACGCGCGGCAAAGGCGAACGGCAGGCGTCGCGCCCTTGTCTGCGGATTTGCGCTCGTTCTGATTATCCTGGCCGCGCTCACGGTTCACAGGAACACGCAGTGGCGAACACCCCTTTCGATCTGGGCGGATGCTCTTGCGAAGTATCCGGCCAGCCTCCGGGCGAATACACAGATCGCCAACATCTATCTCCGCATGGAAAGATATGAGGACGCCCTCAAGGCCGCCAAAAAGGCCGCGGAGGTCGGACCCGACATTGTGGAGGCGAGATCCGTGCTGGCATCGGTTTATTCGGAAATGGGATTGCAGCACGAGGCGCTCGTGGAAGCCCGGGCGGCCGTTGACCTGAAACCGATCTCTTCCGACGCGCAGGCGACGCTGGGCACGGTGTACGCGAGGCTGGAAAGGTATCAGGAGGCAGAGGCGGCATGGGAAAGAGCGATCGAGATCAATCCACAGAACGACGAAGCCCGCCAGAACCTTGAGACGTTGAAATCGAAACGCTCGAAGGGTGAAATCTCCGGCGGGTGATTTAATAGACTTTGTTTACCACTCCGCTGATGTCCGATGGCGTGATAGAATCACACCATAAACCGAAAAGCGTTGTCTTAACCACGGGGCGCACGGCTGTGCATAGCCGCAACCAAACATTGGCTCTGGGTACCGTCCCTCTTCTACGAATCCAAAAAACGGGATTCCGTAAATAGGGACAGTCCCCGTCGCCGTA
>CAYZZY010000137.1:0-7512 GCA_964482745.1 uncultured bacterium | reverse complement strand
ATCATGTCATCGAACCGCCATCGAGGTTGATAATGGCGCCGGTGATGTACTGCGCCGCGTCGGAGGCAAGGAATACCGCCAGCCCGACGACCTCATCCGCTTTCGCAAGGCGTCCGATGGGGATGTCGCGTACGACTTCGGCGAGCATTTCGGGACTGCTCCAGATGGCTTCGCTGAATCCGGTTTCGACCATGCCGGGCGAGATCGCGTTTACGCGAATGCCCACACCCGCCAATTCTTTTGCCAGCACCCTGGTGAGCATGTCGACGCCCGCTTTGCTCACGCTGTACGCCCCGAGCAGTGGCGCCGCCTTCTGGCCGGCTATCGAGGAAATGTTCAGGATCACGCCGCTGCCCTGGCCCATCATCACCTGGCCGACCGCCTGTGAGAAGAGAAAATAGCTTTTCAGGTTGGTATTTATGATTTTGTCCCATCCGTCCTCGCGCAGGTTGAGGATAGGCGACATAATGCTGCGGGCCACATTGTTCACCAATATATCGATGCGGCCGAATTTCTCAATCGTATCCGACACCAGTTTTTCGATCTCTTCCCTTTTGCTGACGTCGGCGGCGCAGACAAGAGCGTGTCTTCCCAGTTTCTCTATTTCCACTCCGACGGGTTCCACGTTTTCGAGTTTTCTGCTGCAGATCGCCACGTCGGCGCCCGCCTCCGCAAATCCGAGCGCTATCGCTTTTCCGATACCGCGGCTGGCTCCAGCCACAAGCGCAATTTTTCCATTGAGCGCGAATCTGTCGGTCGCCATCGATGTTGCTCCTTCCTTCGCGTTGATTCCTCTGCCTTTATCATAATATCGCCAAATGATATCACCGGGTGTGTGCCGTGTCAAACGCTCCGGCGGCGCCATGATTTCAAAAAGTGAGGAACCTCCAGAAAATTGACAGTCTTCACGGTCCGTTGGTATAATTAAACTTTATGGTGTGTCCGCAAGGGCACGCCCTGTAAGGCCAGGATATTTCCTTCCGCCCCATCCGGCCGGGCCCTTATTGGATTTCTCCAATGAGGATCTATGAATCCGGATAAAGTATTTCCAGAGGCAAGGAGAATACGCTGGATATCTCTGTTTGAACCAACGATCATGCTCGCGGCTGCGTCCCGGTATTTCAGGCACATCTGCTCCTGAGGTTTCTCGGACATCTCTTATGAATGTGTCATAACAGCGGCGCATGCGGGCGAGTTTGGAGGATATTTGATGTCAACAAATACAAATGGCGATCTGAACGCCCTTTTCTATCCCAAGACCGTTGCGGTTGTGGGGGCATCACCCTACAGCCAGGATTTCCGCTGGGGCGGCAAGACTTTTATCGAGGGCCTTGTCAAGCAGAATTATCTTGGCAGAGTGTGTCCCGTGCATCCGAAGGCCGAACATGTTCTCGGGCTCAAAGCATACCCCAGCGTTCGCGATATTCCGTATGATATCGACCTGGCGATTTTCAGCGTGCCAGCCTCAGTCGTGCTCCAGGTGATGCAGGATTGCGTTGAAAAACGTGTCAAGTTCGTCCATGTTTTTACCGCCGGCTTCAGCGAGACCGGCCTTGAGGACAGGATACAACTGGAGAACGAACTCTCCGCGCTCGCGCGGGAGGGCGGCATAAGGGTTGTGGGACCCAATTGCATGGGAGTCTATTGCCCTGATGCAGGCGTTGCATGGGTGAAGGATTTCCCCGCCGAGTCAGGTCCGGTAGGCTTCGTTTCACAGAGCGGTCAACTGGCGGGACATTTTATCGAAGCGGGCAGGAACAGGGGGATAAGATTCAGCAAGGTTGTCAGCTTTGGCAATGCCAGCGACCTGCAGTGCCACGAGTTTCTCCAGTATCTTGCCGACGACGAGAAGACGCGCATAATCGGGGCATATATCGAGGGGCTCAAGGACGGGCGCGCCTTCTTTGAGGTCGCCAAAAAACTTGCGTTGAAAAAGCCGCTGATCGTGTGGAAGGGCGGGCAAACCGAGGGCGGTTCCCGCGCGGTCGCCTCACATACTGCCGCAGTGGCCGGCTCGCGGAGAATGTGGCAGGCGTTGTGCAAGCAGACCGGCATTATCCCGGTCGATTCAATCGAAGAACTCATATCCACCGTGGTCGCTCTTGAGAATCTACCCCTTCCCCGGGGCCCGAGAGTGGCGATCGTGGGCGGAGCAGGCGGCGGAAGCGTCACGATGACCGACGCCGCCGAGCGAGTGGGCCTCAAGGTTCCTCATCTCTCGGAAGCCACCATTCATGGGCTGGGCGAGTTTGTCCCGGTTCACGGCCAGAGCGTGAAGAACCCGCTCGACATATTCAGCGTGCTTGTCAATCCAGACCATTTCCAGCGGATGATCGCACTGCTGCGTGACGATCCGAATATCGATGCTCTTATCTATCATCAGCGCGTGGAATGGGCCCTCAGGAGAGAGAATATCTTTTTTGATATGATCATGAAAATGACAATCGAGGGCGCAAAAGAACTGGAGAAGCCCCTGTTTCTGGTGCTTGCAGAGACCCAGTCACTGGAGGGCACCGCCCTCAGGAACCTTGCGCAGGATAGATATAATAACGCCGGTCTTGCGACATTTCCCACTTTTGACGAGGCCGCTCGCGCGATATGCAACCTGAGCGAATACCACAGGTTTGTTTCGTCGAGAAGCTGATTGAGGCTGCCCGATCGCCGCAATGGGCAGTTGACGCAATTCTTACCCTTTCTTCCCGGGATCTCCTGTCCCTATGATCTGATACTGACTTGATGCCTGCCGTAGCTTAATGGTATTTAATTGGGGACACGATGAAGCATCATGTCCCCAATTAAATACTCTGCTTATGATGTGAAATCTGTCTGAGGCGCAGTCGTGCCCGGCGGTTGTGCGGGGCGCGCGAAGAAGATGGTGACTGCGGCCAGGAATTGGAGCATGGCGACCATCAAGAAGCCGGTTTTATACGTTCCATAAACATCGAACAATTGTCCTAAAACCACAGGCCCGATCGCGCTGCCCATTATCATCAAGGGCGCCATGAATCCCTGAATCTTCCCGAACGCGGCCCGGCCGAAGTATTCGCCGCGTATGGCCGGATTCAGCGGAATGGTGCCGCCGAACCCAATTCCAAAAAGGGCCGCAAAGAGATAGATGGATCCCGGACCGTGAGCATTCATCAAGACCAGAACTCCTGCCGCTTCGATCGAATAGGTAACCATGAAAAGGTAGCGCTTGTTGACGAAATCGCCAAGCCAACCGAATACAAGTCTTCCGATAATGCTCAAAAGGGTTGCGAGTCCGAGGCTTACCGCGGCTCTTTCATCCGATATCCCCGCGTCGGTCAGCGCGGGAACCGCATGGACGGTTACCGTGCCATGCGTGCACGCGGCAAGGAAGAAGGCGAATGCGAGAATCCAGAACGTTCTCGATGCCATAGCCTCCTTTAGCGTCCAGTCTCTCACGGGTGGAGCCGGGGGAGCGTTTTGGCCCGGAGTGATCGATGCAGATATCGTCTCCTCCTCATAGGTTTCTCCGAAGGAATCCCCGTCGGGCTTGAGGCCCATATCCTCGGGCCGCTTTCTCAGGATAAGAGAAAGCGGCAGCACGACAATCCAGACTGCCACGCCAATAATCACAAAAGAGATGCGCCATCCGAAGCGGGATATGAGAAATGTCGCCGCAGGCGCGCAGATGAAACCGCCGATGCCGGCTCCCACCGCCAGCAACGAAAGCGCGCGGGAACGCATCCGGACAAACCAGTTTGCGATGGCAGTCATTGCAGGTATGTAGAGCATCGCGCTCATACCGATTGACAGGAGGACTCCGTATATCAGGTAAAAACTCCAGAGGGAGTTGATATAGTACATCATAATGAAGCCCAGGCCGGCGACCACTCCCCCAGAAAAGACAACAACGCGAGGACCGTATTTATCAACCGCCCAGCCGACCACAGGCCCGGCAAATCCCCCTTGAATACCCCTGAAAGAGTATGCGCCCGACGTCATCGCGCGTGTCCAGCCGAACTCGTGCGTCATCGGTTTGAAAAATACGCCGAAACAATAAAGCCACGTTCCATAGCCGATCATACAGATGAGATTCGTTGCGGCGACGATCCACCATCCATAGAAAATCTTCTTCTTCATATCAAATGAGCTTTCCTTATTCCTTCTTTCTTGAGAGAAGCGGAATGCCTCTTCGAGGGGGGCAAGGGCCGGGAAACACGCCACTATTTTTATCACACCCCTTATGACCAATGCAAGGAGAAAGTGGGAAAGAAGCCGCCTGAATCTTTTTGCCGGAAGATTGTACTTGACAAAGAGGTCTGGCTGGTGTACAATGTTCAGTGAACACTGAACAGGAGGCGTGATCATTGGACTTTGGATACATTCTGAAAACCATGCGCATTGAAGCCGGCGTCGGTCTCCGGCAGCTTGCAAGGACTATCGATATCTCTCCAAGCTATCTGAGCATGATTGAAAATGGCCAGCAGGCCCCCCCAACTCCCGAGAGAATAACGCAAATTGAGCAGGTTCTTGATGTGCCGAGGGGATATCTGTTGTCTGTAACTCGTGGTCTTAATGCGGATTTGACTTCATATGTCCGGGAAGTCCCGGAGATAGCGGATTTCCTCTTTATGGCGCAAGCAAAGGGATTGAAATCCGAGGATTTTATGCAGCTTACCGGCCTTTTAAATGCATATGGCCTCAAGGGCTTCAAGCTGGCCGCAAAGGCAACTGCCTCGAAGGCCAATAAATCCACGATTGACTCTTATGCTGCCGGGACGACAGGTCCATATCTTTGGCCTTTTCTTCGTAAAAGGCTGATATTTGATGTGTCCGGCATCAAGGACAAAGCATCATTTTTTGAAGAAGCTGTGACCCGGATAGGCAATCAATCCAAAGGCCTTGATCGCGAGGCAATTCTGCTGGGCCTGATCGACCGCGAAGAAACCTCGAGCACCGGAATCGGCCATGGCGTTGCCGTGCCTCACGCGTATACCACCGGGCTTGATGACATGGTTCTGGCCGTTTTTCGGATACCCGAGGGGCTGGATTTTGATGCCATTGACGGGGAACCGGTCTATCTGGTCTTCATCCTGGCAGGTCCGCAATCATCCAAGCATTTGCATCTGAAACTATTGGCCAGGATAGCCAGACTCTTCAGCCACGACAGCTTTTATGAGAAAATTCTCGAAGCGCCCGGCCAAAGAGAAATTGTCTCAACATTCAAGGCGGCAGAAATGAGAATACCGTGATTTTATGTGTTGGGAGCAAAAGTTGTTCAACCCGATAGCCAGGCCGGCATTTCCCGCAAGGGAGTGGGGGGAGAGGAGATGCAAGAGAGCAATCAGGTAAGTCTCCTGTTAGAGATGCATGCTTTGCAGTCAGACGCGAACGGCGTCGAAAAGGCCGAGGCCTGTCAGCGAATTGAGAGAAGTCTGGATCGATCACTTTTGAACCGCTATCTAAACCTGAAGAAGAGAAAAGGTACCGCTGTGGCCGTCTTAAGAGACTGCGTCTGCAGTGAGTGCATGATTATGTATCCAGTAACCCACGAGATTTTTCGTTACAAGGACTCTATCCATAGTTGTGAATATTGTGGAAGGCTTCTCGTAGTGACTTGATTCCCGATTTGTCTCGCTCATACCGAGATGGATAAACCTGTAAAGCAGAGGTGAGAGACGTGACTACTCATGCGGTTGGAGGATCGGGCGAATCAGCCATGAAGAATTCGCGCAAGTCGGATCATAGCGCCTCCAGCGCTGCGTGCAGCAGGAGAGAATTCAGGCTTGATTTGACCGGCGATTTCAAGGCCCTGCGAACGGTCGAGCACATGACTGATCTCATGCACCCAATGGGCTACTATGAGCGGATTATTCTGGATTTCTCTGATGTTTCCCATGTGGAAGCGGTTGAACTGTATCGCTTGTTCACCGAACTGGCAACCGCTCCGCATTTCAACCATATCGAAATTCGGATTGAAGGCCTTCAGTTTAACTATGGGATAGGGGAAAGCTGATTTCATAGAAGATCAAGACTGGAGCGAATCAGTGAGTGAGAAATTGCACAAAGCCCGGAACCCGGGCATAGGGAGACACACGCAATGCATTGAGAAAGGATTGGTGAGAATTCTAAGGGGCCTTCGAGGAGATTTTTGTGGGCAAAGCGGCTGTCTGGTAAATCCCTCGGCTGCCGGTGGAGGGGCGAGTTTTGGGATTATTTTGACCAAAGGAGATGATTGATATGAAGATGCCCGTTCAAGTCAAACTCCTCCTGGAATTACACAAACTAGAGACAAATGGGGGGGATTCCTGCAACGATAAGGTTTTCAGGAGAATCGAGAAAAATCTGGATCCGTCGCTTCTGAAACGGTATTTCAAATTGAAAGACCGAAAGGGAACGGGAATAGCCGTCCTGAACGAAGGCATGTGCAGCGCGTGCAGGATGATTTATCCGGAGACACATGATATGTTGCTTTACAGGAACTCTATTCACGCCTGTGAATTCTGTGGCAGGTTGCTGGTGGTCAACGGAAAGGCGGTGTAGCTTTTGACGAAGGGCTCAAAATGATTTGTTTTTATGGATCAAAGAAACCTTTCATCAAGGAGGCAAGCCATGAATCAGTATTCACGCAGAGTTTCTTGTGACAAACGAGAAGTCAGGTTCAGTTTCAGGGGCGAATTCAGCGGTCTGCAGGCGTTTGAGCAGATCCATGATTCCCTGCCTCTGGCCGATAGCTGTGATCGTGTTGTTTTGGATCTCGCCACCGTAGCCCGAGTTGATCCGATTGAAATGCTTTATTTGCTGGAAGACCTCAAAGCTGATTCATGTTTTAATGGCATTGAAATCTGCGTTCAGGGTCTCCGATTCGACCATGTAGACATGGCCTGTCCGTATCCCTATGGAAAACAGGCTGATTATGGGGCCTACGAGCGGATAAGAACATAGGAGCAAGCTCTTAGGTCCGATCATTTCCATTTTTAACGAGGAGTCTTGGAACCAGGGAGTTTTTCAATGCTTTCGCGGGAATCAGGGGATTCCGGTCAAGGCGCCCTGAGAAAAGCGGGAATGCACCGCATGTGGTTGATACTCCCCAAGGACGATGATTGAGAACTTTACCGGCGATGAAGACTCCAGATGAGCCTGTTGCCGAACCTGTGTCTTCGCGGCAATAGTTAAGATAAACAGGATGAAGCTAAATCGCAAGAGGTTCGAGGAAATAGTCGCCGAAGCGCTTGACGAGTTGCCCGAGGAAATAGTCGAAGCTCTGAGCAACATTTATGTCGTCGTCGAGCAGTGGCCTTCGGAGGAAACCATCAGGGAAATGAACATGCGGAGTAAGCACGAGTTGCTTGCCCTCTATGAAGGAATCCCGCTGATAGATCGAAACACAGACTATGGCGGCGATCTCCCGGACAGAATCACCATCTTTCAGGGACCGATTCAGGCAATGTGCAGCAGCTTGCCCGAGCTTATAGATGAAATAAAGAAAGCAGTTGTCCATGAGGTTGCCCACCATTTCGGCATAGATGACGAGAGATTGGACGA
>CAYZZY010000136.1:0-7632 GCA_964482745.1 uncultured bacterium | reverse complement strand
GAAAAACCAAATCCCCCTCAGTCCCCCTTTTCCAAAAGGGAAAACCCGGGTCCTCCTCTCTTTTGATGAAAGATGGGCAGGGGAGGTACGTCACAGCACATTGTGTGAGATTACGAAACCAAACACTAGTTCCCAGGCCGCTGGGAAATATTCAGAAGGATTCTTCCTTCACGTCCCCATGTTGTGCCGCTCAAAGTGATTATTATATCAGAAAGGCCGTCGTCATTGACATCATGAACGACCAGACTGCTTACCCTCCCGCCGCCGACGGATCGCTCAATGGCCTTGCTGAATCCGCCCAGGCCGTTGTTCAGGAAAATTGTTATTCCGCCGAATCCTCCGCCATATGACACCAGATCGTCCAGTCCGTCCCCATTGAAATCACCCATCTCCACATAGGGCGTGGACGATAAATCAAGGGGGACATAGAGCGAGAAGCCTTTTCCTCCTCTATTCAAGAGTATCCGCCCCATTCCCGAGTTGTTGACCATCAGAAGATCGGGGAAGGGATCCCTGTTCAAGCGCCCGTGGAAAATGACCGGGTCAGACCCCATGGACCATCCGCGGTGTTGAGGAAAGAGATCCGTTGGAGTCCCGCCATCGCCCACTGCTGCAACGAAACCTTCGCTGTTGCCGCGAATCATGAAGATCTGCTCTTCTCCGATCTTGAGGATGTCCGAGAACCCGTCATTGTCGGCGTCGAGCATCAGAACATGATAAGGCCTTTCTTTGTTCACCGGCCCGGTCTTTACGTTTATCCTGTTTATGTCGCCAATAGAAAAATGCGAAGGTGAAGACGTCCATAGTCCTGAGGTGTTCTTGATAACGAAGAACTCATCGGAGAATTTGTCGCCGAATATGAAGTCGGACCGTTTGTCTCCGTCAACATCGCGGCCGAACAGGAAGAGTCCACCCCTGGAGTGAGCCAGAGAACCGGAGAGAGGAACGGCAAGATGCTCGCCCATCGCGCCTCCGGCATCGAGAGAAGAGGATGCGAGAAACAATGTGGCCTCGGAGCTTTCGGAGCTTATCCGCCTTGTCTGGAAGTGGAGCAGTTCGTCCCTTCCGTCTCCGTTGTAGTCGCCGATGATGAAGGATTGTCCGACCAGCGAATCAAGATAGCCACTCCCGAACCCGAGTTTTCGCGGCGGCTCGAAATTGCCCTTGCCGTCTCCCTCACTCACCCAGATCACCCCGGGGTCGGCCGTCAGAAGCACAAGATCAATAAAACCGTCCCCATTCAGGTCACCGACATCGATATCTCTCGCGGCAGGAACCTTCAGGATGCTTTTCTCGAGGAAGGTAACGAAGGGGAGAGGGATGCGGAAAACGTCCGGACGAGGATTCTGTTCCTGGCCGATGGCCGATCCTGCGAGGAAGCAGAGAAAAAGCGCAAAGGCGAAAGGCGGCAGGATTCTTTTTTTGCGTTCCAGCCCCATCTTTGAGAGTTTGAGGATCATTGGGCCGACCTGTCCCTCACGGCTCTTCATATATTCCGTTATGAGGCGGGCCTTTTGGATGCATACCGAATAAGGCGTCTTGAGCGTCGCCTCCCTTAGGGAGTGGAGTCTCGCCTGTGCCCTTGCCTTCAGGAATTTGGTCGTTTGAACTGCCATGATACATACCTCTGCACAACCCGCTTTGCCCAAAAAGAGACGCAGGGAAGCAGTCGCTGCGCCCTCCTGCGCTCGGAGTTGCCCAAACCTTTATCCAAGTTTACCAAAAATGCTTTTGGGGTGTCAATGAAGCTTATGGGTGGAAACCGGGGAGGCAACTGAAAACCCATGCGAATAAATTCGCACCTACAAGACTCTATATCAAGGCGGATGGTCGGTTTTCCGCCGATGCCATCCGATCCTGCTTGTATCAAGGGGGTCTTGTGGTATAACTGCCAACAATGTATTAGCAGCGTCATGTAGGTTCGAATTTATTCGTATTCATAGGTCGTGTAACCCATCCTGCAACCATACCGCATCCCACAAGGAATGTCTTTCATTTCCGGCGACCAGTCCGGCAATCATCAAATCGCCTACTCCATGCACACGCAATCCTGATCCAGGATCGCCGGTTGGATGGGCAATCCGGAAAGAATCTCGTTTCCGTTCTCGGTGATCAGCAGCGGTCTTTCGAGCCTGAAGCCGGCGATTCCCGGCCGGTTCGCAACGACCGCAATCATCTGGATATAGTTTGGTTTCAACTCGAACTCGGGCTCCGTATCGCAGTCCGACGGATACTCGAGGACGCACGGATACCACTCGTGCCCGAAATGGCCGATCCCGTGGCCGTACCCTGGCAGCACCATGTCTTCCCAGTTGTTCTTGCCGACAAAGGCCGTTACCTTCTGGGCGACCTCACCCAACGTGACACCGGGCTGCATGGCCTCGATAAGGGTGTTGCAGGTTTCGACGTAGGCGGTCATGATGTTCTTCTGCTCTTTTGTCGGCCGGCCGACGATGGCGTTGTGAGAAACGTCGCCGAGCATCAGGCCGTACATTGCGTGGATGTCGAGCAGGACGGCGTCACCGCATTGAATGATCTTGTCGGTCGCCGGGGTGCATCCTCCCATGCCATAGGCCGTGCGGTATCCCGAGGCGATCTCCATTCCGCCCGTGAACGTCCAGGCGAACTCGCTGCCGGCATCGCGCGCGGCCTTCTCGGCGATACCCGCTATCTGCTTTTCGGACATCCCGGCACGCAGTTCTCTCAGGACGACCTCATGCGCGTGATCGCAGATGGCGGTCGCCTGCCGCATGAGCTTCACTTCTTCAGCTTCTTTGATGAGTGTGAGCCTGTCGAAGACGTCGACCGCGTTGACAATCTCGGCGTCGGGCAGACGGTGGCGAAGTTCTTCGTATTCCGCCAATGTGATGTAGCCGTCAGGCAGATATGAACTCGCGCCGCTCTCGATTCCGACTTTCCCTTTTTCCAGTCCGAGGTCGGCAATCTGGTTGACGACAGACTCGATGAAGCCCATCCCGGGCATGGGGCCATACGGGAGCACGGTGTTCAGCCATGAATCGTCCTTTACCCGCTCCATATCGAGCATAAGCGTGATCAGCCTGGGCTCCGATTCGGCAGGAATGACGACGACGCTCCGCCAGGGGACGAATGCGCCGGACACGTGGGTAATGGTCTTCAGTCTCGTCCCGACGAGACAATCGATGCCTTTTTGTCTCAGGGCCTCGCGAACTCTTTCAAGCCTTTCGGCATACTTGATATGAACGAACATGGTATTTTCTCCGTTTGTTGCCGGGCAAAGCTTCTGCCCACTTAGGGGGCCGTTGTATCGTTTTTCCTTTCGACGAACTTGTTGCCGGGAGTGGTTTTGCAGGCTGAATCCGACCGGGATATCCATTCGGATGATTTCGAACCTGCGAAGCGCCAGCCAAGGGTGGCAGGCGGCATAGGGGAATTCTATATCTGCGGCATGTGTTTGTCAATCATATTCCCATTTTGAAGGTGTCATGTGTGTGTTGTGTCCAGTGCCGCGGTGCTCCAGGCCCTTAGGAAGCAAATATGTACGAATAAATTCGAACCTACAGGACGCTGATAATGGAATATGGTCAACGTATCACTAAGCCTTCTTGGAAGAAGCGGAAGCGGGCAGATATAGGCGGAAAAGAACCATCGCCTTGACGCAAGCGTCCTGTAGGTGCGGATTTATCCGCATTGACAATGGATTGACAGGGACAGGAGACTTTGACGCCATGTAATAATATCCGATGCCTCTAGAACGTCCGCACCCCAATTGATCCCGAGAAAAGGAATGAGACAGTCAATGCGGCAAAGAAGGCGGGGGCCACGATGCTGCCGGTAGAATGAAACAGGAGCGCCGCGAGGAAACCATGCGCAGAGAATACGGCAAGCGCAACTACGAAAACAACGGGCAAGAGCGGTATCGAGAGAGAACGGATGGTCGCGGCATACATCGGTGAGGGAAAAAGTGTCCACAATGCGCAGGCCAGCGCAATCGATGCGGCGACGGAATAGATCAGCGCAGACAGGAGAATCTGAGAAGTCGGCTGTAGTCCTGACAACTGTGTCTGGATCATGCCGCGAAAGACGGACTCCTCCGCCAGGTAAGCTACAAAAAGCACTCCCAGCAGCAGGAAAAAAGTCGGTGCGCGAACGACCGGCCACAAGGTCGGGAACCAGTTTGTCCGGGCCACCAGATTCCATGAGCACACAAGCCACGCGAACAGGAGTCCGGCAATCGCAATGCCGGAGAGCACGCTTGCAGGAGTCAGCCCTAATAATTGGGCACACCGGCTCCCGAACCCAAGACGCCATCCCACCAGAACCGCCAGAATCGGAACGAACATCGCCGTCCTCGAGGCCATTATCAGTGAGATGATATCGATTCCCCAGTGAGGCGCAAACGGCCTCAAGCCTATTGCGCGAGCGATCGGGATGGAAAGCGCCGAACACAGAACAAACCCTCCCAGGACCATGATTGATGTTCCAAATAACGGCGCCTCGATGCCGGAAGCCAATGGGACTGGCCGCCCCTTACTCATAAGCCACCCTGCGCATCCAATTACGCTGAGAACAAACAGTACCATCGTGACTTTTCGCAGCGCGCCCACAATCCAGGAAGGCGATCCGTGAGAGCCCGCGGCGTTCTTCTCCAATTCGAAGCTTTCTCGAAGCCATTCGAGAATCACTTCGTGAGTTCTCCTGCTTGGCAGGACGGTGAGATGGTCTCTCCCTTTGATTATCTCGAATTTTCTCGCGGATCTGTCGGAAAAACTGCCATAGACAACCCCCGGCTCTATGTCTGAACGGCCCGCCGCTTTCGCCACGATCTCCGCCGACCGTTTCATATCCGTCAGCGGGTCCCGCGAGCCCACCACAAGCATGTAGTTCAGCAGCGCGTCTGGTCGCAAATGCTCTATTATGGATCTTTGTGCGAGTTCCTCTTCATCCGTAATCGGGAACTGGCGCGACCACCCGAAGAAAGGCCACCATCGTCCGACAAATGTCTCGACAGGACCGAAAATTGCCTCGACGGCCGTTTGCATGCTCTGCCAGCAGAAGATGGCGATCGACACCTTTATCTTCTCCGATCCCTTTAGAAAAGCCGTGCGGGTGGCCGTTATCCCTCCCATTGAATGCCCGATCACACCGAGTTTCTCCGAATCGATATCATCTCTCGCTTCGAGAAAGTCGAGCGCGGCCAGCACGTCATGCTGCTCCGACTTCCCGAAATCGCTCGCGCCACTCGAATGGCCGTGTCCGCGCAGATCGATGACCAGCACCGCTATTCCGAGGCTCGCGATCCGTCTGCACAGGCCGAGGTATATCTCCTTGTTCGTCGTGAGGCCGTGACAGAAGACTATGCCGGGAAGCTTTTCCGAACCGGCCGCGCGAGGGCGCAGGATCAGTCCGCTTATTTTTATGGGATTCGAGTCGTACGCGGACGTGTCGAAGGCGACCCTTTCGACCGTCTGCAATCTTTCTCGCATCGAGAAAGCAAGAAGACAGGATACGACGAGCAGGACGGCCGACACTATGAAAAGGATTTTCATTCGTTGTCGTTGACGAATTGGGCGGACGCATTCGCCCGCTTCTGCATCCGATAAGAGTTGATCTCATACGCGAGAATCGCGCAGAGATAGAGGGGCACCCCGTATGGGTATATGAAGCCCGGAACGAGACCGGTGAATTTGAAGAGCACCATGAAGGCGTAAATGCCAACGCCGAACAACATGACGAGAAAGCCGATCGCATCGACGATAACGTGGATCACGAGATTTCCGGTCAATATCGAGGCGCCGCCGAAGAGGCCGAAATCGAAAACCGTGAACGCGAGCAGTCTCACGAAAAAACGGGCCACGTTCAACGTCGTCATCTCAAAATACTGTGCTTCCGGATGTTTCTTGAGGCGCCAGAGATGCCAGATCCCCCACAGGATGAGGATGCCGTTGGGCCAGTAGAAGAAGTTCCATCGATTCGCCGTGGTCGGATAATTCGATTCCAGCAGCTCGAGCGTGCTTTTGCCGCCGTTTGTATAGTTTTCGGCATGAAGCATCAATCCACTGGTTTGGTCTATTATGACATGGCCGAGGGGCACAAAGCCATCGGTCGCAACAAACCGATAGGAAGCGTTCGGGCCATACTTCTCGTGATAATATACGAAACTGTCTTCCCTGAAGTTGTGGACATTCCAGACATATTCATCGTTAATGCCGGTATAGAGACGGGAAAAATTGATATCAAGCTTTCCCTCATCACGATACTTGTAAAATTTGTACCATGTAGTCGGGATCATCGGAAAGGCGGAAGGAATGTCGGCGAAGAAGATGAGGGGTTTGCCCTCTTCATCGCCGCCGGCGAGGGTTCCCTCCATTTCATAGAGTTCATACACGGACTTCTCCGAGCCCGCGCTCACCTCGATCCTGGATATGCCGTTCTCAACGGAAACGACCTTGTAGCCCAGCCGGTTACCCGCGAATTTTTCGGCAAGCGGTCCCTCGATGGAGTAGGTCGCGTAATAGCCTTCAGAGTATGGTGTGCCGTTCAGAACACGATTGTCGCCGACGTTCGTTACCCGGCTATAGATAACAAAAAAGCCGACTATCGCGACAAGCATTACAATGACGTTGATCCTGACGACATTGCTCCTCATGACATCCCTTTTGTCTTCTCTCCACACATGTTCTGAGATACTGTCGTCTGCCGATCAGACGTGGAGTTTCTCGATAGCATAGGGAAGCTCAGTCTCATCGGGAATAGGATCGATATATTTTTCGCGGAAGGCCGGCGATTGCATTCGGCACTCGCGCTGGTGCTTGCAGTATGCCGGATGCTCGGTGAGTTTTTTCCAGAGATCCGTTGTCGATTCGGATCGTATGTTCCCAAACGAGATCGGGGTGAAATCACAGGGTGTAAAATCGCCGTTCGGGGTTATATGGAACTGATATGTGCCTGCCAGGCATCCGAAATATGCGGCGAATCCCATGGGGGTGTTCGTCCAGGTTTGGGTAATGATGTGCGGCCGACCGCCGTGCCGGAGATTGAAGCCATTCGCCTCCTCAAGCAGCCGCTGGCGGGTATCCTCGGTCATGATCATGTCATCGCGGTGAAGCAGTCGGCCAGTCGGGATGACATCAAAAACACTTATCTCGTGAACACCCCAGTCTGCGCCCAGGGAGCCTATTCTCTCAAGTCTGCCTTCTCGGACCGAATCATTCGTTGCATAGGTCGAAAGGCCGACAAGCAGGCCGGCGTCGAGCGCGCATTTGACCCCTCTCTTGACCTCTTCAAAAGAGCCTTTTCTTCCGCGCAGGCGGTCATGTTCGGCAGGCTCCGGCGAATCCAGGCTCATCTTTATCGCGTGCAATCCCGCGGCCTTGAGCGAAGAGGCCCTTTCGGCATCGAGCAGGGCCGCATTCGTGAAGATCTTTGACACTGCCTTATCGGGCGGAACACAGGCGATGAGCGATTCAAGATCCTTGCGAAGCAGCGGCTCGCCGCCGGTAAAAGTCATGTTGCAAACCCCGAGGGCCATGCTCTCATCGATGACCTTCGAGATATCTTCGAACGAAAGCTCGTCGCAGGAGGAGGAGTAGTCTTCCGCGCTGCAATGTCCGCACTTGCACTGGCACCGGTTCGTGACGGCTATCGTCACGG
>CAYZZY010000135.1:0-7740 GCA_964482745.1 uncultured bacterium | reverse complement strand
CCGAAGGGAGTCATGTTCACCCATAGACAGCTTTACCTGTTCACTCTACATGTCACCCTCGGACGCACCTGGACTTCAGATCCCTCTATTACACAACTCGGCGAAAGCGCTGTCACCATGCTCATCACGCCGCTGTTCCATATCCATGGATGGGGGACGCCGTTCAGTTCTGTTTTCGGGGCGCATAAGATGGTTCTGCCGGGCAGGTTCACCGTTGACGGTTTTTGCGAACTTGTTCAAACAGAGAAAGTGACAAGTTCGGGCCTGGTGCCGACCGTGCTGGCCATGCTGGTTGAATATGAAGACCTGGACAAATACGACTTGAGCAGCCTGAAGAACATAAGTGTTGGCGGAGCCGCGCTGCCCCTTGGTTTGAAGGCCAAGGCCGAAAAGATGATACCGGGCTTCACCGCCGTGTCCGGGTATGGGATGACAGAGACCGCCCCCACGACCATTGCCAGTTATGTGAAGAAATTCATGAAAAATGGGGCTAAGGAGGATTTGGACCAGATCAGGGTGAAGACCGGATTGCCCATGCCGGGTCTCGATGTAGAGGTTGTCGACGAGGAGGGGAAGGCGGTTCCCCGTGACAACGAAACGATCGGAGAGATCGTCATGAGGGGACCGTGGGTGATGGAGGAATACTACAAGGAGCCCGAAAAGACGGCCGAAGTATGGCGCGACGGGTGGTTCCATACCGGAGACGTGGCCAAGGTTGACGACGAGGGCTACATCACAATCGTGGACAGGGTGTCGGATATGATTCGGAGCGGCGCCGAGATGGTCCCGACCGTGCTGCTCGAGAATCTGACCGCCACGGCGGATTTTATCCTCGAGGCTGCCTATGTTGGTGTGCCCGATTCGAAATGGGGCGAGAGGCCGATGGCAATAATCAAGCTTGTTCCCGGTTCAGATAAGACAGAAGAAGACGTGATCGAGTTTCTTGAAAAAGAAGGTATCGAAAAAGGGAAGATCACCAAATGGATGCTTCCGGATTTTATTGTAATTACGGACGAAATCCCCAGGACCAGTGTCGGCAAGTTCAATAAGAGAGAGATCAGAGAGAAACGGGAAGAGTTTAAAGCGAATGCCAGGAAAATGGTCTGAGTCCCGTTGGTTGGATAAAATCGGATGGCCTCTATCGCTGCTTGTGGAATTGTGATTCATATGTGGTAATATGATGGCGGTTATATATGCACAAAGTTGTTTGAAAAACATGCCAATGACAGGACAATTGCCACCGGATTGATCGGTTATCACTTCATATTTGGAGGAAAATACTATGCGGGCCAACGGGTTAAAGAGGTTTTTGCCGCTGATTCTCATCGCCGTTCTCGTCTTCTCCGCAGGCTGCTCAAAGGATGCATCGACTCCCGAGCATGTCGGTCCCCAAAAAGTTGTGGCTGTGGGATCGCAATGGTACGGCCATATTCCTGTATGGGTGGGCATCGAGAGAGGCATCTTTGAGAAGTATGGCTTCGAGGTCGAGTGGAAGCCTATCGGCAAGAGCGTGGACAGGCTGAACGCAATTTCCTCCGGTGAAGCCCAATTTGCCAGCCTTGGGGAAATCGCCATGCTTAGCGCGATGGCTCAGGGTAACAAACGCTTTTACTGGGTAGGGAATCAGGACGTCGCTCCAGGATTTGAGGGGCTTGTTGCGTCGCGCGGCATTACAACGTTTGAACAACTGAAGGGTAAGAAAATTGGTTTCCCCTTTGGTTCATCCGTGGATCTCACATGTCGAATGCTGCTTAAACAGCATGGACTTGATCCCATAAAGGATGTTGAGTTGGTCAATCTCGAGGTAGGGGATGTCCCTTCGACATTTCGCACCGGCGAACTCGCGGCGGCGTTGATCTGGGAGCCTGGATTCTCAGAGCTTGTCGCCGTTGAAGGTTCGACTGTCCTGGGGATGGATACGGATACGGAGGTCTACAAGGAATTCGGAACAATGACCGGTCCGGATGTCCTGATCATCGGCAAGTCCTGGGTCGATGATGACGTTCCACGGGCCAAGAAGTTCATGAAAGCGTACTTTGAAGCGCTGTCATGGGTGAAGGCCAACACCGATCAGGCAACAGAGTTGGTTCAGGGGATCTACATCCAGCAGGAATTAGACGTTATCAAAGAGAATATGGGCAAGTTCATCTGGCACGACATAGCGGCACAGCATAAGGTGATGAGCGACACCGGCATATTCGGCCAGGCCGACTACGTTATCCGAATTCTGCATGATGACATGAAGAAAATCCCCGAGAGGCCGGCCTTCCGGGAATGGGTCAACATGGAGATTCTTTCGTTCGAAGGGTAGGCAGGGTAGAAAAAATAGGACGAACAGCATTTGGAAGAAAAAGAGCTTGATTTTTGGCAGGCGGCGGTTCTGGGATCTGTCGGCCTGATCCTTTTTCTGGGTCTATGGGAAATCCTCGTTCGGATTGGGGTCATAGACCCGTTTTTCTTGCCGGCGCCAAGCCGTGTTGTCATGAGGGCGGTGCAACTGACAGCCGGCAAGGATTCCATACTCTTAAACGACATCAAGATGAGCGCCACCCGCGTAATGGCAGGATTTCTCCTCAGCATCCTGGTCGGCGTTCCCTTCGGACTGGTCATGGGGATGAGTTCGTTTGTTCGCGCGAGTTTGAACCCGATCATCTCGCTTATTCGACCGCTGCCCGCCCTGAGCTGGATTCCACTCTCTATGCTGTGGCTCGGAATCGATGAGCAGCAAAAGTACGCCATCGTTTTCATGGGCTGCTTTGCCTCCATTCTGGTCTACACCACCGACGCCACGATGCGCGTGGATCCGATTCTGCGCCGGGCCGCCATGAATCTCGGGGCATCACCGGTGCAGGTGCTCCGGCACGTCGTTCTGCCGGGCGCTTTGCCTGACATTCTGAGCGGTCTGAAAGTAGTGTTGGCCATCGCCTGGACGTGTGTTATTTCCGCCGAAATGGTTGGCGCCAACAGCGGATTGGGCTTCCGGATCTGGACGGCAAAGGAGTGGTCCGACACCAGTCTGGTCCTCGTTGGCATGGTCGGAATAAGTCTCACGGTGCTGGTGCTTGATATTCTGTTTCGAGTCTTGGAACGACTTCTTCTGCCATGGCAACGGAAGGCTCCGAGAACATGAGCGCCGCATTGATACAGATCGATAATGTGACCAGGGTTTTCCGCACGAGAAAAGGCGATACCGTTGCCGTCCGTGATTTCTCGCACGAGATCAAAAAGGGCGAAGTCGTGACGCTGGTGGGCGCTTCCGGATGTGGCAAGACTACGATCCTGAACATGGTGGCCGGATTCCTCGCGCCAACCTCTGGCCGGATCATGCTGGAAGGCAAATCGATTACAAAGGTCGAACCTCGGTGCGGGATGATCTTTCAGAGCTATGCTCTTTTTCCGTGGATGACCGTGAGAAAGAATGTGGAGTTTGGCCCGAAAATTAATGGAATCCCCAAAAAAGTGCGCGCGGAGGAGGCGCAGGACTACATCAAAATGGTCGGGCTCGAAGGATTCGAGCATTCATATCCCGGAGAGTTGTCCGGTGGAATGCGCCAGCGCGTCGCCCTCTGCAGGGTTCTGGTGAACAAGCCGGATATCCTGCTATGCGACGAGCCGTTCGCCGCGCTCGATGCGATGACCCGCCAGGTTATGCAACAGGAGCTTTTGAAAATCGTGAGCGAGGCCGGACAGACGGTCCTCTTTATAACCCACTCCATCGACGAGTCTCTCATATTGAGTGACAAAGTCGTTGTAATGTCGGCCCGTCCCGGTCGCGTCAAAGCCGTTTACGATATCGACCTGCCCCATCCCCGAAAAGTCGAGGTGCAATTAACGGAACAGTATCTCGAACTCAAACGGAAAATCTGGGACATCGTTGAAGAAGAGGTCAAGGCTTCGATGAGAGGGTAGGGGCTATTTAGTTTTCTTCCACTGCGTCATCATGTCATGCAGCAAGGGCGGAGTATTTTTAGAAGAGGTTCATATTCGGAGGAATTCAAGGGTGAATGCAAGAGAGAGATTTCGGGCAATATGCAGGTTCGAGCCGGTCGACAGGGCATTCAGGTTTGAGACAATCGGATTCTGGCCGGAGACAATTGAGCGATGGCGGGGAGAGGGATTGCCCGGGGAAGTGGAAATAATCTCTGCCTACCTGCACTTCGGGATGGATTTGAGAATGCCATTCTTTGTCGGAGGGGCATACGATGCGGGCTTTGTGCCGGCGTTCGAAGAAGAGGTTTTTGAAGAGACTGAAGAATACAGGATAATCAGGACGGTATATGGGAACGTCATAAAGGAATATAAGGGCGGCCAGTCAACGCTTCCCCAATTCCTTGAATTCCCCGTGAAAGACATGAAGACGTTTGAAGACATCAAGTGGCGGCTTGATCCCTCGACACCGGAGCGCCTGGGAACCGATTGGGAGCAAAATGCCCATCTTTTCAATGAATCGGAGTTTCCGGCCTATCTCTATATGTGCGGCCTGTTCGGCATGGCCCGACATCTTCTGGGATTTGAAAATCTGATGCTGGCCTATTATGACTCGCCCGAATTGATCCATGCTATTGGAGAACACTGGGTAAAGCTGCACACTGCCGTCATCGAGCGGATGGCGGCTTCCGCAAAAGTCGATGCCATCGATTTCTGGGAAGATATGGCTTATCGGAATGCCTCAATGATCAGCCCGAAAGTCTTCAGGGAATTCATGTCGCCTTACTATAAGCAGGTGATCGATTGTGCCCGATCGCTGGGAATAGAGGTCTTCGAAGTTGACACTGACGGCAATGTCGATGAACTCATACCGCTGTTCCTGGAGGTGGGCGTCAACAAGCTTCTGCCGTTCGAAGTCCAGGCCGGCATGGATATTCGCGAGGTCCGAAAAAAATATGGCAAAAAATTGATCATCGAGGGCGGTCTCGACAAGCGTGCGCTTGCTCTGGATTTTGACGCGATCAGAGAAGAGGTCGAGTCCAAAGTGCCCGCGCTCCTGAAAGATGGCGGCTATTTCCCCGGTATCGATCATTATGTGCCGCCGGATGTTCCGCTCGAGAATTTCGAGTATTTTCTTAAATTGGTGAGAGAAATCGGAGAGAAGAATTCTTAGCACTAAGTACACCTGAGGGGGTAACAATGCGACTGACTATCGTTCTTCTTATGATCTCACTGTGCTTTGCGGCCTGTAAAAGCGAGCCCACCACAGGGCCGACGCCGCCGGTAATGGTCGAAGGCGGTCAGGTCCAGGGTGTGTTCGAGGCCGACGGCAAGGTCGCTGTATTCAAGGGTGTCCCTTTTGCCGCTCCGCCAGTGGGAGATTTGCGATGGAAGCCGCCTCAGCCGGTGCAGCCATGGGAAGGTGTGCGCGACGCCTCAGCTTACAGTCCTATATGTGCGCAGGATGACACGGAAGGCGGAGAGTTCTTCGATAAGATGATAGATGGTCAGGGCATGATCTGGTTTCGCAGAAATCTTTTTCGTCTTCTGATAAAAATGGCGCCACAATCCGAACAGAGCGAGGATTGCCTTTATCTCAACATTAGGACGTCGAATCTTGGAGGCACAAAAAAACAACCCGTAATGGTGTGGATTCACGGAGGAGGGCATCAGACCGGAAGTGGTTCCGAAAATTTCTATCAGAGCAATCCCCTGGCACTGCGGGGTATTGTCCTGGTCACGATAAATTATCGTCTCGGTCCTCTCGGCTATTTCGCCCATCCCGCTCTGAACGCAGAATCCGAAAACGGAGTTTCCGGCAATTACGGAACACTTGACCAGATAGCGGCGCTCAGATGGGTGCGGGACAACATTACCGAATTCGGGGGCGATCCATCCAACGTGACAATATTCGGGGAATCCGCCGGAGGCGAATCCGTTGCCGATATGATGGTCTCGCCGCTTGCTCGCGGCCTGTTTCATCGCGCTATTATGCAGAGCGCTTCCACGGGTGAAACGATGGTCCATCTCAAGCGTCCGGTTCTGGACTATATGAGCGCGGAAGAAGCGGGAAAATCTTTCAGTGAAAAAGTAGTTGAGTCAAGTGCTGATCAGATCGAAGCGCTTCGTGCGATGTCAACGGACGAATTATTTGCCGCATTCAGGAGGTTCCCAGAGTTCCAGACCTATAGCTACCCGGTTGTTGACGGTTTCGTGCTGCCAAAGACCGTTATCCAGACTTTCCGCGACGGGGGTCAAGCGCCCGTTCCCTTGCTTGTGGGCAGCAACGCGGATGAGGGCACGCTGCTGTACACGATGGGCAAAGATCCGCTGGGCGGCGATTTGTCAGGCCCCAAAACGGTGGAGGGGTTCGAGCACTATGTGCGCAAGGTCTTTGGCGATGATGCCGAAGAAATTCTAACGCTCTATCCGGTGGCTGAGGACAAGGAAGTAAGCGAAGCCTGTTCAGCGCTTTATTGTGATGGTCGATTCGGCGCCAAGGCACGATATTGCGCGCGACAGATGACTCTTGTGAATCAGCCTGCTTATCTCTATTCCTTCACTCGAGTACCCCCGTCACGGAGACAGACGGTGGGAGCGTTTCACGCCGTCGATATTGGTTTTATCTTTGAGAAAACCATTCCCCTCTTCCCGATGGATGCGCAGGATCAAGTGATCTCAAAGACTATGGCGGATTATTGGGCTCAGTTTGCAAAGGCCGGCGATCCCAATATGGATAATCTTCCTCAATGGCCTCCGTTTTCTAATAGGGATCAGCGAAACATGGTCTTCGGTCCGAAGATAGGCGCTGCAAAGGTAGAGCGGGCGGTGAAGTACGATGTTATGGAGCGCCTGCTTTTGCGCGTGGTAGGGCAGGTACAAAGAGAAAACTAAAAGAGTATCCAGTCAGGATGCACCTGGAATGGGACACACACTACTCTTGCTTTCCAGCTGCGTTCATGGTCTGGGACTCATTGTTACGTGAATCATATTCAGCGTATTTCAGCATTTCGTCTAATACCTCTCGCGCGAGTTCAGGGTCATTCCGTTCGGGGCAATGCCGACCTTCGGGCACGAAGAAATATTTACCGTTCTCGATCTTATAGTCGGGCTCGAGGCTGACCGACAGCCACGGATCCATGCCGCCTGTGACGTAGACGAGAGGGGCCTTCAGCCCGGGGACCATCTCGCGCTGCGACCAATCCGGTCCTGTTGCCGCCATCGGTTCTTCGCCGAACTGGACACGGCATTCCTCCAAAAAATCGTCACGGTCGCGAATAAAAAATGGATGATCCCTTTCCGAGCTTATGAAACCGCCGAATTCGGCACACATCTGGTAGCGCCACACGTACCAGTTGTGCAACCCCTCGGCGATTTCTGCGGGACCGATTTTCGTGGCGCCGGTCGCGCGCGCATATCGCCATGCCTCACCGTCGCCGAATTGGTCGTCCATGCGATGCATGACTTTGATAAAAAGGCCTGTGGGGAGATAGGTGAGCGCCTTAAAAAACGGCTGCAGTTTTTTAAGGCTCGGATACTGGACCACCCCCTGGACGGTGGCCTGCAGAAACTCGCGCTCCAGCCAGATTTCATCGAAGAGTTCCTCTGGTTGGAGATTTTCCGCATGCTTAACCAGCCGCCCATAGCATGCCTCGCCGAGGGTATCCAGCACCTGTCGGTCGTAGCCGTAGTCCATAAACGGCCAATCGACCGTGCCGCTGGACGAGAGGACCACGGCGATGTCGTCGGGGTATTTGTACGCATATTCGATGACGAGTCCGCCGCCGTAGCTCCAGCCCGCGGCCATCCAGG
>CAYZZY010000134.1:0-7851 GCA_964482745.1 uncultured bacterium | reverse complement strand
GTCGGATACGAGCGCCGTAGGGTTGGCCGCCGCCTTTAACGCCGACCTGTGTGAGATATTTACTGACGTGGATGGGGTGTATACTGCCGATCCGCGCATCGTGCCCGAGGCCAGAAAACTGTCAACAATTTCCTACGATGAACTGCTCGAGATGGCCAGCCTTGGATCGCAGATAATGCATATCCGTGCAGTCGAATTCGGCAAAAAATGTGGAGTGCCGATGAGAATCCGATCAAGTTTCAACAATGATCCGGGCACTCTCGTGACAAAGGAGGTTGCATCCATGGAAAAGGTGCTAGTGAGCGGAGTCACCCTGAACGAAAACGAAGCGAAAATCAGCATAATCGGTGTGCCCGACAAACCCGGCGTGGCTGCCCAGATTTTCGAGAAAATAGCATTGGCAAATATCGGCGTCGATATGATTATTCAGAACGTCAGCGAGTCTGGCCTGAGCGATATCTCATTCACCGTGCAAAAAAGCGAATTGAAGGCGACTGTCAAAGTGGCGGAAGAAATCAGAAAATCCCTTGATGCCAAAAAGGTTCGAGCCGATGAAAATATCGCAAAGGTCTCTGCCGTCGGCGTTGGTATGCGGAGCCATTCCGGTGTGGCGGCGAAGATGTTCAAGGCGATGGCCGAGAACAATATCAATATTGAGATGATCAGTACCTCGGAAATCAAGATCTCCTGCGTGGTCAGCGCCGATGTCGGCCGTGACGCCTTGCGCGTTATCCACAAGGCGTTCGGTCTCGATAAGGAAGCCGCCGTAATAGAGGAATAGGGAGATGAAAACCGAACTCTACGACACAACCCTTCGCGATGGAGCGCAGGGCGAGGGAATCACATTTTCCTCCGAGGATCAGCTTGCGGTTGCCCAACTGCTCGACCGATTGGGAATTCATTACATCGAGGGTGGACAGCCCGCCTCCAACCCGAAGGCCATCGATTTCTTTGAGCGCGTCAAACGGCTTGACCTTAAACACGCGAAACCAGTTGCCTTCGGCGGGACGTGCCATCCGCGCCTCCGTCCGGAGAAGGATGACGCTCTCAGAAAACTGCTCGACGCCGGTACGGCCCAGGTAGCCATTGTTGGAAAAGCCTGGGACTTCCATGTCAGTAAAGTGCTCGGCGTTTCTTTGAAAAAGAATCTTGAGCTTATCGATCGCACGGTCAAATACCTGAAAACGTTCGACCGCGAGGTGTTCTTCGACGCTGAACATTTCTTTGATGGGTACAAGGACAATCCGGACTATGCGCTCGCCGTCCTTTCTGCGGCGCAAAAAGCGGGGGCGGCCCGCATTATCCTGTGCGACACCAACGGCGGGAGCCTGATGGGCCACATAGGGGAGGCCGTCGACGCCGCCAAACAGGTGGTTGGTGTGCCGCTGGGTATCCATGCCCACAACGACTCCGGCCTCGCAACGGCAAACTCGCTGCTCGCGGTCGAAAAAGGGATAGTCCAGATTCAAGGGACGATAAACGGTTATGGCGAAAGATGCGGAAACGCCGACCTGTGCGTGCTTATTCCCAATCTTTACCTGAAGATGGGGATTCGCGTCGTCACCGAGGCCCAGCTACGGAAACTGCGCGAGATATCACACACAATAGGCGAACTGGCCAATGCCACCCTTCGTACCAACCAGCCGTTTGTAGGTCACAGCGCTTTCGTGCACAAAGGCGGATGGCACGCGGACGCCGTGGCCAAAGATCCCCGGACCTGCGAACATGTTGTGCCCGAAAGTGTCGGCAACCACCGGCGCATTCTGGTTTCCGAACTCGGAGGCAAGGGGAGCCTGGCGGCAAAAGCCAAATCGATGGGGATCAAGATAGATAGCAAAGACAATAAAACAAAAGAAATTCTGGAGCGCCTGAAAGAACTTGAAAACGCCGGCTATCAGTTCGAAGGCGCCGACGCTTCGCTCGAACTCCTTGTTCACAAGGCCCGCGGAGCGCACAAAAGCTTCTTCCGGCATGCCGGGTTCCGCGTCATCGTCGAAAAGCGGGAGGACAACCAGATCATCTCGGAGGCGACGGTGAAGGTCGTGGTTGACGGGCAGGCCGAACATACCGCTGCCGAAGGGAACGGCCCCGTCAATGCCCTCGACAACGCCCTAAGAAAGGCGCTCGAGCCGTTTTACAAACAGGTCGGGGACATGCATCTGTCCGACTTCAAAGTGCGTATCCTGGACGCCAAATCCGGCACGGGAGCGAAAACTCGTGTGCTCATCGAATCGAGCGATACGGACGACACCTGGAATACGGTCGGAGTCGATGAGAACATCATCGAAGCGAGCTGGCAGGCGCTCGTCGACAGTATCGAATATAAGCTGATGAAAGAAGAGCGTTCGAAGAAAAAAAGCGTCCAAAAAAAGAGGAAGTGAGTAATGCTCTCCGATATAGCCCGCATTATCACCATTTTCACGGTTGCTCTCTCGCTCGTGAATTGCGCGAGAACCGCCCCGGTTCAGCGTGATATTCTCGAAGTGACCGCCAATCCTCAAACTCATAAGAACGAACGGATCGAAGTCACGGGGAAGGTCATAAACTATGAGCCCGCCAGAGGCGATTCCTACCGCACGCTTTCGTTCACGATGGGGGTCGGTCAGCAGCAAAAGCTCAACGCATTCATTGGCGGACATAACGCCGACGCCATTGCCAAAGCGTCCACGCTTGTCGGGGAAGCCTTTGAGGCTGGCAAACCGGTCACCGTCATAGGCAAGGTGAAGATCGATTCAAAGGTCGAGCAAGCCATCCCCGAGCTGAGACTGGAGTCTGTCGAATACGAAGGTCAAAATATCGATGTGACGCAGGGCAAGAAAACCCGATCCGGTCTTAGCATAGGCGGAGGGTACTTCGGATCGTCAATAGGAATAGGCGCAACGGTCAGTCCTTGACGTCGCCGGCTGCGACATCCACCGCATTTCCGCCCGGTGCCTCCTGTCCCTTATATTGAAGCAGGTAGAGCTTTTGATAAATTCCCTTTCTTTCCATCAACTCGGCATGCTTGCCCTCTTCGGCGATCTGTCCCTTGTGCATGACAAGAATCCGGTCAACCCCCTTGATCGTGGAAAGCCGGTGCGCAATGACGATCGACGTCCTGTCCTCCATCAGTTTTTGGACCGCCTCCTGGATCAATCGCTCGGTGTTGGTATCCACGCTTGAGGTCGCTTCATCCAGCACAAGAATCCTGGGTTCGTACACGAGGGCGCGCGCAAAGGAGATGAGCTGCTTTTCCCCGCCCGACAGATTCTTTCCCCGCTCCCTGACCGGCTCCTTGTAGCCGCCTGGAAAACGGTCGATAAATGCGTCTACGTTGGCTCTGCGGGCTGCCTTCCGCACCATTTCGGCCGGGATTGATTCATTCTCGATCCGGATATTGTCCTCGATGTTTCCCGAGAAAAGGAACACGTCCTGGAGCACCATTCCGATATTTTGCCTGAGAGAGCGCTTGTCGATGGTGCGGATATCCACGCCTTCGACCAGTATGCCTCCCTTGTCGACATCATACAGACGTGTGAGCAATTTTATCAGCGTTGTCTTGCCCGCTCCGGTTGCGCCGACGATTGCGACCTTCTCGCCGGGATCTATCTTGAACGACACGCCCTTTATGACCGGCAGGTCTTGTTTGTACCCGAACCAGACGTCGCGGAACTCTATGCGTCCTTCCACGGAATCGAGCGTCACCGGGGCGGCCGCATTCTCTATCATCTCATCTGTGTCCAGCAGTTTGAAGACACGCTCGGCCGCGGCCATTGCCGATTGCATAATGGTGTACTGTTGGCTCAGGCTGAAGATCGGCTCGAAAAACCGGCCGACAAGATCGATGAAAAGAAAGAGCGAGCCAAATGTAAGTGCTTCTTGTACGATCTGCCCCCCGCCATACCAGAGTATGAGGGCAATCCCGACGGAGCCGATAAACTCCACCAGGGCCGAAAGACCGGATTCATAGAAAACGGAGCGCAGTTGGGCGGTCTTGAGGTCGCCGCTCACCTCCTCGAATTGCTCTCGGTTAGCCTGCTCCCGCCTGAACAACTGCACGATGCCCATCCCGCTGATGTTTTCATGGAGATGTGAATTCAGTTTTGCAAGAACACCCCGGATCGACCGAAACGCCTCGCGCGCCTTAAGCCGGAAAAACATCGTCGAGATTATCAGGAACGGGACAATAGTGAAGGTGACCAGCGAGAGTTTGAAATCCACGACAAAAAGAATGACTACGATGGCCACCAGTTTGCATATGTCTCCCAGCACCGTAACAACGCCATATGCGAACATATCGTTCAGCGCTTCCACGTCGCTCGTAACCCGCGTCATGAGACGGCCCACGGGGGTTCTGTCGAAGAACCGTGATGACAGTTTCAGGAGGTGCTCGAAGATTTCCATCCTTAGATCGAAAATGACGAGTTGCCCGGTCTTCTCTGTTGTCAGCGCCTCGGAAAAACGAAAAATAAATTCCCCGACGGCGGCCAGGAGGTAGATCAATGCGAGCGTGTTCAGACCGTCCAGTGTCCCGGCGAGGATATTCGCGTCTATCGTCCTCGCGATGAGGTATGGTCGGAGCAACTGGAATCCGGAGACCAGCAGCATCAGAAATATGGACAGAAAGATTCTACGCCGGTAAGGCCGCACATATGTCCACAAACGCCTTATGAGCCGGCGGTCATAAGCCTTTCCGATGGCTTCCTCTTCGTGGTATGTCCCGATTCCCGCTCCGTGCATATGTTCACAGTCCTGATTGCGGCCGAATAGCGGCCCACGGTATCGTCCCTGAAAGATCGGTTTGTTCGATAAATGGATAAGTTGTCAGTTTATGTATCCAAGGGACTTGAGCAACTCTTCCGATTCCTTGTCTTTTCTCTTTTTCTTGTGTTTCACATCGAAGCTGGTCCCGGCCTGCAGTTGCCTGATGGTCCCGATGAACTCTTTTGCGCGCTCCTGCTCCCGGGAATAGAGGTTGTTTGACTCGCGTGGATCCAGCGCCAGATCGTAGAACTCGCTTTCATCCGGAGCTTCAGAGTGGTAAATAAGCTTCATATTATCCTGAATTATCGAGAACAACGGCGATTTCCCATATATTTCTTTCGGATATGCGGTCTCGCCGTAAGCGATCAGGGAGTCTGCTTCCATGGCGTTTGGGTTTTCCCATAAACCTCGCATGCTCTTTCCCTCAATATCTTCCGGACGATGCTCATCGGGATAGCCAATCAGATCAAGTATTGTGGGCATGATGTCTATTGAGCGGACCAGATTCTGGATTTTCCTGCCTGCCGGTATCCAGGCGCCGCTAAAAATCAGTGGAATATGAAGCTGCTCCCGATACAGTCTCGCTCCATGGTAGTAGTAATCATGATCTCCCATTCCCTGTCCGTGGTCGGATGTGATAACAATAAGAGTGTCTTTCCCCAGGCCGAGTTGATAAAGCTCGTCCACCAGGTTGCCGATCATGAAGTCAACGTATCGAATCTCGACGTCGTACATCTGATCGTGAACATCTGTCAGGGGTCCTTCGATGGAGTACTCGAGCACTCCCGGGATCATCGGAGGGATAAGGAGGGTCTCGTGAACATCGAAATAGTGGACCCAGAGAAAGAAAGGATCTTTCCCCGCCTCGCGCAGCCAATCCAATGCGATTGAAGTTGTTACGTCCGCCCTCCTCTGCGCGAGCGTCTGGCTCTTTCGAGAGTCTGCACGCTGCTTTTGTTCATCGAAATCTTCGGTGGCTCCCTTTTTGTAGAAGCTCTGTTCGTAAAGGTCGAACCCGTTCGCCAACCCGTATTTCTCTTTTTCCAGCACGAAGGTGCTGATAACGGCAGCCGTTCGATATCCCGCTTTTTTCAGGAGGGTCGCGAGTGTTTCCTGGTCGCGTCGGAGCGTGTATGGTTTTCCTCCTTCGATTGTTCGCAAACCATGGCGATAAGGGTTCTGCCCTGTAAGTATTGAGGCATGGGAAGCCGGAGTGAAGGAGCTTTGACTCATGCAATTATTGAATTGCACTCCGCGATACGCCAGCGCATCGATGCGATTTGAAGTATGCGAGTCATACCCATAACACCCCAGCCGATCCGCGCGCAGTGTGTCGATCGTTATGAGGACAATATTTACTTGATTCGAAACCGCTATTTTCTCTTTATTCCCGCACCCTCCCTGTAAGAAGGGCAGGGTTACGAGGATCAATGGAAAAAGAAATCGCGACCGATGCATCTTTCGCTTCCTCTTCTTATTCATTATGGCTTGCACCCCGGGGAGGCTATCCCAGTTCCTCCAACTCTTCCATTAACAGTTGTTTCTGATAGATGTCGGCGTAGATGCCCCCCTCCTGAACAAGCGAATCGTGGGTTCCCTCCTCCACGATTCGCCCTTCATCCATGACTACGATCTTGTCGGCATTCTTCACGGTCGATACGCGATGAGAAATCATTATCGCCGTCCTCTGTTGCAGGACATCTTTCAGGTTTTTCAATATCTGCTCTTCGGTATGCGTGTCGACGCTGGAGAAGGCATCGTCGAGAATAAGGATTGTGGGATCTGCCATAAGCGCCCTCGCCAACGCTGTCCTTTGCCTCTGGCCGCCCGAAAGGTTGATGCCTCGCTCGCCGATGAACGTTTCAAATTTCCTGGGGAACATTTCCACATCCGTCATCAACCCCGCAGTGCGGGCCGCGCTCTCGACGTCCAACGCTTCGCGGCCTCGCGCGCCGAATGCGATATTTTCTCTCAAGGAGATCGAGAATAAGAAGCTTTCCTGCGGAACAATCGCCATTTTTTTTCGTATTTCGGCGACCGGTATGGAGACAATATCTCTGCCGTCGATAAATATCTGACCCGACTCGACTTCGAGCAGCCTGGCGATCAGGTTGATCAGGGTTGTCTTGCCGGATCCCGTCCGGCCGACTATCGCGAGCGTTGTCCCGGCCGGAATGAGGAGATCAATATCTTTCAATTCGAATCGATGATTTATGCCGTTGCCATTAGATGCAGGGTACGAGAAACTTAGCTTTTTTATCTCGATTTCTCCGCCCTCAATGTTTAAGGGGCGCGTCCCCTCATTGTCCGCAATCGAAGGCGCCGCCTCGAATATTTCGTTAATGCGCCTGAGGGCCGATAATCCTCTCTGGGAAGCGCTTATTATCATTCCCAGAAAAGCGGTCGGCATCGCCATGAGTGCAAGATACCCGGTAAACGCATAGAAATCCTCCAGCATCATCCGTCCATTGATCACTTCCCTGGCGCCTACCCATATAACTACCAGCATCCCCATGGCGCTCACGATCGTGATCAACGGGAGAAAAAGACCGTGCATCTTTATGAGTCCCATATTGCTCGCGAAATAGTCCAGGCTCTGTTTTCTAAAATGCTTTGCGGCGCTCTCCTCCTGCGCGTACGCTTTTATGATCTGGATGCCGGAGATACTTTCCTGTGCCCGGTCGCTCAGGTCGGCGAGCCTCTCCTGTACCGCCCGCGAACGCGAGAACAGGATCGCGGCGAATTTCTTGAAGGTGATCAGGAAAATGGGATAGGGGATAAGCGCAAGAAGCGTGAGCTTGACGTTCATGTAAAGCATGATCGGGATCGCACCGAGATATATTATTATGGTGCTTGTGCAATAAAGAATTACCGGTCCTACGAGGCTTTGCACATATTGCATGTCGTTCACTGCCCGCGACATCAAGTCGCCGGTGGGGGTGCGGACATAATATGAAGGCGAAAGCCTCTGCAGGTGGGCAAACAAATCATTTCGCAAATCGTGGGCTACTCTGCGACTGTTGCCAAGCAGATACCAGCGTGATCCCGTCCTGATCACCATCTGGACCGCTGCAACAATCAGTATGAGAAGCGCAAAAAAGTGCGCTT
>CAYZZY010000133.1:0-7870 GCA_964482745.1 uncultured bacterium | reverse complement strand
AGGAACTCAGGCGGCGGCTCAAAGCCCTCGGCTATATTCAATAGCAATCAAGGCACAGGGCTTGAAAAATCCTGTGTGGCATACGTGCTCACTCCCCCGCTCCCTATCGTTGACCACCGATTTGAATACCGGCCGGACCGGTCCGAAATGGCGTAGCCCGAGCCTTTCCTGACATCATTTGCACGAGTATGGGGGAAAATATGGCGAGCCCTTCTCGAGGGAAGGGCCTTTCAGGGTAATTTAAAGACACGGGCAGTGGAAGCGAAGACTCAGGCTCCCTTCGCGCGCGCGAGCAGCAGGTTGGTTTCGCGCAGGCGCTTCGAGAGCATCTTTGAGAGGTTGAGTAGCAGGCGGATCGCAACGCTCTTGGTGAGCAGCTTTGCGATTTTCTCCTCATCAATGACAAGGAGCGCGCAGCTATCCAGTGCGGCGGCCTTTGCGGAGCGTGCCTGCTGGTCGAACAGCGCCATCTCACCAAAGGTCTCTCCCGGTCCAAGCACCGCCAGGGTTCGGTCGCCACGGGGATCTTCGTCGATAATGGCAACCCGCCCTCTCAGGATGACATACATCTCATGTCCGATTTCGCCCTTGCCAAAAATAACGTCACCGATCCCGATCTTTGACTGAAGCCCCATCGCCATGACCTTGATGCAGTTCTTGAATTCGATGCCATCGAACAACTCGATGGACTCCACAAGCGGCCGATACTTCTCATACTTCGCATATTTGTCAGAGGATGGATCACCCATGCCGATTTCCCTCCTGCCCGGTGGCCGGTTCAAATCCCGTATACGTGTAAGATCGTTCGGGACCGAACACGATCTCTACGGCTACTTGATCGCGCAGGCGCGCTAACTGACATCGATTATGCCACAATCTTTCGAATTCCGCTCGCTGACAGCTCCCCCGCCCCGTTTGACTTCGGGCGCCTGCCTGATGTAATCGAAATCCTTCAGAAGGGCTTCGGGAGTTATATCACCGGCCGGTGCCTCCGGTTTCATGTCAATCACCTGCATGATAATCCGTCCTTGTTCTTTGGATGCTTCGGGATCGAGATAATAGATATGGTCCGCATCGGTGGGAACCGATACAAATATTCCGTCCTCATATCCGGACGGACGCGGAGGTCCCGGCTCAAAAATTATTCCTGTAGTCTTTTGGCTCGAACCGTCTGCATCAAAATGGACGACCGTTCCATGCCCTGCATTGCGCCACTTCTCAAACTGTTTATCAATCTCGGCGGGATTCACAGCTCCGCAACTTCCTCCTCACTGAGCAGACAAAAAAGCCAACACGAGGGATATCCTGCCTTGTCCACCTTTCCCCGGTTGACTCATTCATCTCTTTCATAGCCCTCTCAGGCAAAAAAACATAATGATTGTTATAACATAGATTTGGAAAATGTCAAGCCTTTTAAGGCGGCCTCCCGCCTAAACCTTTCTCGTAGAATTGGTTAGATACTCCGCTTCTCTATGATCGTGTCTCTCAGCCATGCCTCATCGTCACGGCGGGGATGATCGAGCGTGTAGTGCAGTCCCCGACTCTCCTTGCGGCTGAACGCCGAACGGATGATCAACTCGGCCACGGTGGCTATGTGCCTCAGTTCGACAAGGTCGGCGGTCATAAGGAAATCCCAATAATATTCGTTTATTTCCTCCTGCAGATTCTTGATCCGGCGCAATGCCCGTGATAGCCTCCTGTCGGTCCGCACGATTCCAACATAATCCCACATGCAGCGCCGCACCTCATCCCAGTTATGAGAAATGACGACCGTTTCGTCGGGATTGACGGCATTGCCCGACTCCCATGCGGGCGGTTCGGGCCGCGCGACAGATCGGCTCTCCTCCAGCAGCGCGTGCGAGATCAATGCCGCGCGGTCGGCGAACACGAGCGCCTCCAGCAGCGAATTCGAGGCGAGTCTGTTCGCGCCGTGCAGCCCCGTGCACGCGACTTCCCCGCAGGCAAGAAGCATACGGATGTCTGTCTCTGCATCAATGTTGGTGCGTACGCCTCCGCACGAGTAATGGGCCGCGGGGACCACGGGGATCGGTTCCTTGGTTATGTCAATGCCGTAATCAAGACATTTCTCATATATGTTGGGGAATCGATCTATGATTTTCCTCGCCGACTCGTGTGTGATGTCAAGATACACGCACCGTGCCCCCGACCTTTTCATCTCGCTATCGGCGGCGCGGGCGACTATGTCGCGTGTGGCCAGTGAACCGCGGGCGTCATACTTATCCATAAAGGGCTTCATGTCGGATCCCACCAACTCGCCGCCCTCTCCTCGAACCGCTTCGGATATCAGAAAATTCTTGGCTTCCGGATGATACAGGCAGGTAGGATGAAACTGGATAAACTCCATGTTTGCGACCGAAGCGCCTGCGCGGTAGGCCATGGCGACTCCGTCACCGGTCGCTATATCGGGGTTCGAGGTATACAGGTACACTTTGCCAAGCCCGCCGGTTGCGAGGATCGTCACGTTCGCGGAAAACGTGAGTACTTCCCCCTTCAACCGATCCAAAACATAAGCGCCATAGCAGATTTCAGGATCGACGTGCCGTTTCTCCAGCTTGCCGGCCGTCAAAAGATCGATCGCAACATGGTTCTCATATATTCTTATTTTCGGGTTCCCGGAGACAGCGCTCAACAGGGCTCGCTCGATCTCGCGGCCAGTCAAATCCTGGGCATGTATGACGCGGTTCACGGAGTGTCCGCCCTCGCGTCCGAGGTCAAACTTCTCGCCGTCGCCCTTGTTCGATCGTGTGAAATTCACACCGATCGCGATCAATTCCTCGATAAGCCGAGGACCGTTCTCGACCACGAATTCAACGATTTCCTTATTGCACAGGCCGTCCCCGGAGGTAAGGGTGTCCGCAACATGCGCCTCGAAACTGTCGGAGGAACTCATGACGGCGGCGATTCCGCCCTGCGCATAGTTGGTGTTCGATTCGGCGCTATCTTTCTTGGTCACAACGGCGACAGAACCGTGCTCGCTCACCTTCAGGGCACACGTCAGGCCGGCGATACCGCTACCAATTACCAGAAAATCGGTTTCAATCTTCATAAGAGTTCTCTTTCCCGTTGTTGGATCGAATCATTTTCTCACATTTCCAGTGTCTTTTGCAATGGCCGCGGGTGAGGCTGGCAACAACAATTCGTTCTCCGGCAAAAGACCATTCCCTCCATAGAAAACATTGCGATATGCGAGGCAACGATGATATAGTCATTCCGTTGAATTCTCTCGCCCGCAATGACGGCGGACGCAACTGAGAAGCTTTTTTCTGACACCACTACAACACGATACGCATGCTCTCTTCTGAGTTACGAGCACTAAGCTGAGGAGGAAACTGATGCTACTTGCTTCGGATTCATTGAGTGGTCTGGCAACTTTGAGAGATTATCGTTCGGCCCGTGTTTCGAGCTACGATACCACAGGGGGAAATGCGGATTTCGAGATCGTCTACGGAGGCGATCGAATAATTATCGCCGATATCGACGGGCCGGGCATCATCCGCCATATCTGGATGACGCTCAGGTGCGACGACCCCGCGTTCCTGAGAAAAATCGTGATCAGGATGTTCTGGGACGGCGAGAGCGAGCCCAGTATTGAAACGCCGATAGGCGACTTCTTCGGGCTCGGCCATGCCACAAGCACATATTTCGCCTCGGCGCCCCTGTCCATGTTCGACCGCGGATTCAATTGCTACTTCCCGATGCCATTTTATAAGAATGCCAGAATTGAAGTGCAAAGCGAATGCACCGATATTCCGCTTATCCTTTATTATTATATTGATTATGACGTCCATGAGAAGCTTCCGGAAGGGCTCGGAACGTTCCACGCGCAATGGCGAAGGGAAAATCCGTGCACCGCAGTCCAGTTGCCGAACGGACAGAATGTGGACGGCAAGGAGAACTACATCGTGCTCGAGGCCGAAGGCCACGGGCACTATGTCGGATGCCATCTCAACATAGACGCTCTCCTGCCGGGATGGTGGGGAGAAGGCGACGACATGTTTTTCGTTGACGGCGAGGGTTGGCCGCCCGCCATTCATGGAACGGGCACCGAGGACTACTTCTGCGGCGCATGGAATTTCAACGAGGTAAAGCAACCCTTCTGCTCACCCTATTACGGGTACCATTTAAAAGGGAACGATGACTATACCGGCAAGCATTCCATGTACCGGTATCATATCGAGGACCCAATAGTATTCCGCCGTTCACTGCTGTTTTCCATAGAGCACGGCCATGCCAATGACATGGGCCACGATTATTCGAGCACCGCATACTGGTACCAGTCGGAGCCTCACAAGAAGACCGTCGACCTGTTGCCGGTCGATCAGCGCCTGCCAAGGCCGGGTTGAGCGGGTCGCAGGGAAACCAAGTTGTGATCACTGGTTGCGCGAGAGCCTCTGCCGAACAGCATGTTACTCCATATGGTGGTGGATCGGAGCTTTATTAAGCGAACACGGCCTGCTTGAGGAGGCGCACTTTGATGGATGAAAGCAAAACAAGAGAACAGCTCATAGATGAATTGGCAGTCGCTCGCGGGAAGATTGCCGGGTTGGAAAAAGCGGTAAGCGAGCGATCAAAGACAGAAGAGGTGCTGAGGGAAAGCGAGGAGAGATATCGGCTGCTTTTCGAGAATCTTAATGATGTCGTCTATTCGTTAGACGAAGAATCCCGCATTACCAGTATCTCTCCTTCCGTGGAGCAGGTCCTTGGATATCGCCCGGAGGAATTGATAGGTCAGAGAGTTGACCAACTGAATATCTTGACGCCTGAATCTCTTGAAAGGGCTTTCGCGAATGCGATGCGAATAATGTCGGGAGAAGAGCTTCCTCCAGCCATTCACGAGTTTATTGCCAAGGACGGAACAAGGCGGTTCGGAGAAGTAAGTGGCGCTCCGCTCATGAAAGATGGAAAAGTAATTGCCCTCATAGATATTGCACGGGACATCACGGAACGCAGGCAGGCAGAACAGGAGCTGAAAGAATCCGAGGAGCGTTATCGGACTCTGCTGGATAATTCGTTGACCGGCATCTGTGTCGCCCAGGAAGAACGAATCAAATTTGCGAACAGACGTTTTACCGAAATCTCCGGCTATCCACTGGAAGAGGCGCTTGGGAAGCCTCTTATGGAGATAATTCATCCCGAAGACAGGGAGTATGTGCTGGAAAGCTTAAAAAGGAGGCTGGCCGGAGAGTTTCCGACCAAGGTGTTCGAGTACCGTGCCATAAGAAAAGATGGAATCATTATTTGGGTGGAAGTGTTTAGCACGGTAATCGAGTATCAAAAGAAACCGGCAATACTATCGAGCATACTTGATGTTACTAAACGCAAGCACGTGGAAGAGGCTCTACGGGAGAGCGAGAGACGATATGCGCTTACCCTTGATACTGTGCCCGACATGGTCTACGAGTCGACCCTGGACGGTACGATACTTTATGCAAACAGATATGCATTGGAGACCCTGGGATATTCATTGGAGGAACTCGGCAAAAGCAAATTCTCGGATTTGCTTGATGACGACAGCCTCGAAACGGCATCTCGCGAAAGCGAAAAAATAATAGGTACAAGGCACCCTTCGCGAAATATTCCATACAATTTAAAAACTTCAGGAGGCGAAATAATTCCGGTAGAAGCGCATGCCGTCCTCTTTGAGAAGGAAGGGCAACCGGCGACTATTCTGGGAGTGGCACGGGACATAGCAGACCGCGTAAAAGCAGAAGAGAACCGGGAAAAACTTGAAGCAAGGCTCCGGCATGCTGAAAAAATGGAGGCCATTGGAACTCTCGCGGGAGGCATTGCGCATGACTTTAACAACCTGCTTATGGTCGTACAGGGCAATGTCTCTCTCATGCTGAAAGGTCTCGATTCCTCCCATCCTCATTATGGGAGGTTGAAAAACATCGAAAGGCAGGTAAGCAGTGGAGCGGATCTGGCCGACCAGTTATTGGGATATGCAAGAAAAGGAAGGTATGAAGTAAAGCCTATTGACCTTAATCAAGTTGTGAAGGATATGTCGGAGACCTTCGGGCGAACAAGAAAAGGGATCACGATCACTCTGGAATGCGCGCAAGACTTATCTGCGATCGAGGCCGACCGGAACCAGATTGAGCAGATTCTTCTAAATCTCTTTGTTAACGCTGCCGATGCAATGGCGGATGGCGGAGATCTGCTCATACAAACGGCGAATACAAGTCATAAAAATATGAAAGGGAGACCATACGAACCAAAGCCTGGCCGATACGTGCTCCTGACAATTGCCGACACGGGCAGCGGCATGGACAAAGAGACACAAAAACGGATTTTCGATCCTTTTTTCACCACCAAAGAAATGTCCAGAGGCACGGGCCTCGGGCTGGCCTCCGTCTATGGCATTGTCAAAGGTCATGGAGGATACATTGATGTCGATTCTGAAAAGGACCGAGGCGCCACCTTCAGCATCCACCTGCCCGCATCTGAGAAAGAGGTAAAAACGGTCACCGGCGGCGAGGAGCCAATCCTTGAAGGCAGTGGCAAAATCCTACTTGTGGATGATGAGGAATTGATCTTGGATGTAAGCATTGAAATGCTCGGAGAATTGGGCTATGAGACGCTCAAGGCAAAGGGAGGCAAAGAGGCGATCGCTCTCTACAAAGCCCACAAAGACGCGATTAACCTGGTAATCCTGGATATGATCATGCCGGATGTGGACGGCGGGAAGGTTTTCGACATCATCAAAGAGATCAACCCTGATGTGAGGGTCCTCCTATCAAGCGGATACAGCATTGACGGCAAGGCCGAGGGAATACTGAATCGAGGATGCGATGGCTTCATACAGAAGCCGTTCAACATGAATCAGCTTTCAGGTGAAATAAGAAAAATTCTGGATAAGGAATAATCCACATTGGTGTGTTCCGCGCGGATCCTCGCGGCCTGGCCACGCGATGAGAGGTACTGGACAAAACTTGATCTGATAGTCTCGCCACATTCACCCACGTCTATAAGGTCGAGTTCAACTGCTTTTCCTTGCCAGGGAGATCGAGTTTAAGAACGCCTACACCGGTATGAAAAAAAAGATTTTCAATATCAACTATCAAGGAAGAGATTTCGAGCTTGCCTCTAAACACAGATGTACCGGGAGTGATCTCATCTTCTTCATTCATGGATTGGGATGCAGCAAGGAGTCCTTTGATGATGTGTTTGATTTCCCACAATTCGCGGACTTTCAATTGCTGACCGTTGATTTGGTCGGATATGGCGATTCCTCGAAGCCACAGGATTTCACGTATTCCATGGAAGACCAGGCGAAGCTCCTTGGCCTGGTGCTCCAGGACTTAGCGCATAGCAGGATTCACATCGTCGCTCATAGCATGGGCGGCGCCATTGGACTGCTGTTGGAGGAAGATCTCCCGAATGAGATTGCTTCGTTTGTCAATATTGAAGGCAACATGATCGACGAGGATTGCGGGCTGGTCAGCAGGAAGACAACGACAGTTTCATTTGAAGAATTCAGAGACAATATCTTCGACAGAATAAGGAATAATGGGCCGGAACCATGGAAAAAGTTAAGCGTCAAATCCGACGCCCTGGGTTTTTACAGATCCTGCGAATCTCTTGTGGAATGGTCGGACAGCGAAAAGCTGCTTGACAGATATCTTCACCTGGAAACGACGAAAGCCTATATCTATGGGGAACAAAATTCGGATATGGAAATTCTGGGGAGGCTTGGAGACGCCAGGAAAATACCGATTTCCGCAAGCGGGCATTTTGTCATGAATGATAATCCCGTTGAGTTCTACCATCGTCTGTACGAAATCGTTGCCGAATCGGAAGGACACAGCACGGCATAGCTGCAACCAAACATCGGCTGCGGGTACAGCCC
>CAYZZY010000132.1:0-7878 GCA_964482745.1 uncultured bacterium | reverse complement strand
ATGGAGATATAACCTTCCTTGCTGTCGGCCAACCGGAAATTGGATTAGAACCGGGAAAGGAACAATTGATTCTCCAGGAGTGCGTCGTCTGCTTCTTTATGGAAAAAAAGAAAAAGGGCACGGCAGCGCCGTGCCCCTGCATTAAGCAATCTCATGTGTGAAGGATTTTTTTAGGATTGTTGTCTAAAAAGCCTTCTCCAGTATCGTTATGACCATTGCGGCTTCTTCGACGCCGATGTTGCCGCCGCCGTTCTCGGCCAGTGCCAGCCGTGCGCCCTCGACCTGGCGCTTGTCGGCCTCTCCTCTTAGCTGCCATGTCAGTTCGCAGAGTTGGGCCGTGCCGGTGGCGCCGATGGGATGCCCGCGCGACTCCAATCCGCCGCTGGGATTCACCGGAAGCTTGCCTCCGAGCTTTGTTGCGCCTGACTCGGCGAATCTTCCGCCTTCACCCTCCGGGCAGAACCCCATGCATTCGGTCTGCAGGAGTTCGCCGAAGGCGGTCGCGTCGTGCACCTCGGCGAGGTCGATGTCTTCGGGACCGACGCCCGCCATCTCGTATGCTTTTTTTGCGAGGCGAGTTCCCAGGTCTTCCTCATCGAATCCCCTGTCGCGGCCTGAAGCGAGCACGCAGGCGCGGATCTTCACAGGTCTTTCGGCGCCGATCTTCTTAAGGAAATCGGCGGAACAGAGGATCGTGGCCGCCGCGCCGTCGCCGACGGGCGAACACATGGGGCGGGTGAGGGGGAAGGATACCTCGGGCGCAGCCAGAACCTCTTCCACGGTCATATCCTTCTGGTACTGCGCATAAGGATTCAACGAGCTATGATAATGATTCTTTGCCGAGATTATCGCAAGTTGCCTCTGCGTGGAACCGTGCTTCTCCATATGGTTGCGGGCGGCGAGGGAGTAGATATCCATGAACGCGCTGCGGCTCTTGCCGGCGCCGCCTTCGCCCGACGCTTTTGCGCCCATTTCTTTCTTTTTCTTCTCCTGTTCCTCCATCATCGCCTTGAAGGCCTGCATCAGTTCCACGTCTGTCGATGCCCAGAAGGTCTGGAACATCTTCTTTTTGTCTTCCATGAAGAGCTTTTCCATCCCGAGGGCGAGGGATACGTCGTACATGCCGCAGCCAATGCCCATCCATGAGCCATAGAAAGCGGACGAGGCCGATGCACAGGCGTTTTCGACATTCATTACCGGTATTGCGCCTATCCCCATGGCGCGGAGAACGACCTGGCCGCGGATGCCTTCCTGTCCGGTCACGATCCCCTGGGCGGCGTTGCCGACCCATGCCGCCTCCAAATCGGTTTTCTCGATCCCCGCATGTTCGAGCGCGTTGGTGACGGCTTCTTCCGCCAGCGATTTCATATTCCGGTCCAGGTACTTGCCGAACCGGGTCATTCCAGCGCCGATTACGTAGACATCTCTCATCGTGGGTTCGCTCCTTTTCTCGCCGATTTATCCTGTCCGCTTAATTGTCGAGGGCTGCTATTGAACCTCTGGGAGGGACGATTCCGGTACTATGCTAGTATATTTTGCCATGGAAATCAAGTGACGAGCCGCACCGGGCGAATATTGCAGATTCTCCCGCAAAATGGTATCATTGAACGATGAAAAGAGGAGTTACAGTCCTCGGGGCCACCGGTTCGGTAGGCAAAAACGCCCTCGCGGTGATCGATTCACTCCGCGAGCGTTTTCATGTCGTCGGCCTGACGGCCTGCTCGAATGCTTCGGCTCTCCGGCAGCTTATCGAGCGGTTCCGTCCCCGATATGCGGCGCTTGTCGATGAAGAACAGGCGAGAGCGCTCGCAGAAAGCTGCCCGGAAGGAACCCGTGTGCTCGGCGGAGAGGACGGCGTTGTCTCTGTGGCCGCCGCCCCCGAGGCCGAGATAGTGGTCTCGGCCATCGTTGGCGCCGCCGGACTGCAGCCGGTCCTCGCGGCGATTCGCGAGGGCAAGACCATAGCGCTTGCCAACAAGGAACCCCTCGTGATGGCCGGCGGCATCATCACGTCGCTCGCCCGGGACTCGGGCGCAGTGCTGCTGCCGGTGGACAGCGAACACAGCGCCATATTTCAGTGCCTTCAGGGAAGCCGGGAACCGAAAAAGATTCACAAGATTGTCCTTACGGCGTCCGGAGGGCCATTCTATAATGAGAGCGTCGAAGCGCTCGAACGGGTGACTCCGGAGCAGGCGCTGGAACATCCGACATGGCAGATGGGTGAAAAGATAAGCGTGGATTCGGCCACGATGATGAACAAGGGGCTCGAGGTCATAGAGGCTCACTGGCTGTTTGGTGTCGAGATTGAAAAAATCGAGGTGGTCATTCACCCGACCAGCATAGTCCATTCGCTGGTTGAGTATATTGACGGCTCGATAATCGCACAATTGAGCCGAAGCGATATGAGGTTGCCGATACAATATGCGCTTACGTATCCGGAGCGAACGGAAAGCCGGCTGGAGAGGCTGGACATAACAAAGGTCTCGCCGCTTGAGTTCTTCCCGCCCGATTTCGACAAGTTCCCGTGCCTCAGGCTTGCTTATGAGGCCGCGAAAACAGGCGGTACCATGCCGGCCGTGTTGAATGCGGCAAATGAGGTGGCTGTCGAGGAATTCCTCCAGCGCAGATTGGGGTTCCGCGACATTCCCGCAGTCATAGAGCACGTTATGAATGAACACTTGTCTATAAAAAATCCGACGCTCGACGACGTGCTGGCCGCGGATCAATGGGCGCGCGAAAGCGCAATAGTAACCCAGAGGAGTTGACGTTGGATCAGATAATGTCTGTTCTCGATTTTGCGATCAGCATTGCCCGTTTCATCATTATGCTTGGTGTGCTCGTATTCGTCCACGAGCTGGGCCATTTCGTGGCCGCTAAATTCTGCAATGTGTATGTTGTCAGATTTGCGCTCGGATGGGGTAAGAGACTGTTCGGCTTTCAGATAGGTGAAACCGACTACTGTGTTTCGATGTTCCCCATCGGAGGCTATGTAAAGATGGTCGGCCAGGAGGACATGCCGAGGACGGAAGAGGAAGCCCTGCAGGCCGAGCCCGAGTTCGCTGACCTTCCACCCGAGCGGCGATTTAACAATCTACCCGCATCGAAAAAACTGATCATCAGCTTTTCGGGTCCGTTGATGAACCTGTTGCTCGGGTTTCCCTTGTTCTGGTTGGTTTTTCTCGTTGGTATCCCGCTGCCGATATCAAGCCTGAATACCCGGGTTGGCGAGGTCGTCGAAGGTTCGCCGGCCGAACTCGCCGGTATCCGGCCCGGCCACCGCGTACTCTCGATTAATGGCGCTCAGATCAACAAATGGGAGCAGCTTCAACTCGCTGCAATGACGAATGAGGACCATTCGCTCGACCTTGAGCTTGAGGACCTGGAGGGGAAGCTGACTCGTGTGACGGTAACGCCGATTCGCGAGGATGGCTCAACACGGGCTGGAATCGGCATTGCACCGCTGGAGGTAAACCGCATCGACCACATCTCTCCCGGCATGGGAGCCGATCGCAGTGATCTCCAGAAGGGAGATATGGTCCTCACATATAATGGTCGGACGCCTGACAATGAGACCTTCCAGAAATTTATTGAGACCGTAAACATGAGCGGCGGTCAACCGATGGTATTCACGGTCCTCAGGGATGGCCGGGTGCTTGACGTGACTGTTATTCCGGAAGAAGTGAGTGTTCTTAAAGGCGTTTTATTTAAGAACGATATTGTCACATATGTTGCTCCGGAACCAGCCAATAAGATCACCTCTGAGTCCGGAGGCGAAGATGTGGTGGTTTCCGAACAGACACCAAGGGCAGCCTCTATCCTCAAGCCGGGGGACGTGGTGACAGCCGTAAATGGTGAGCCGGTGGCGCCGGATGACAAAGAATTCCTCGCGGAAAAAATCTATAATCTAAAGGGGGATAAGGTAGACTTTACTATTGAGAGAAGCTCCGGGCTGTTCGGCAAACCGCAGAGTATGGTTCTCTCAGTCCCCTTGACTCGACAGGGGATGATCGGTGTTCATTTTTCTCCGTTCGTGGTGCACAAATTTGGTCCGGGAGAGGCGTTTGTAAGAACATTTGGAAAATACCGCGATACTTTCAAGCTCATCATGCAGACAATTTACTATCTTGTTGCCGGTAAAGTCAGCACCAGGGAATTGGCCGGTCCGCTGGGGATCGCGGTTATAACCGAATATACCCTGGCGATGGGTGGTCTTACTTACTATCTCAACTTTGTGGCTATGATCACGATAAATCTGGCAATAGTGAATCTGCTGCCCATCCCGGTGCTGGACGGGGGGATGATTCTTATTACGATCATCGAGTCGATTCGTCGCAGGCCTATCGAAGAGAAATACCTCATCATATTTCAAAAGATTGGAGTCGTCTTCATCCTGCTCCTGCTTTTTGTCGCCACGTACAACGACGTGCTCAGGGCAATCAACTACTTCATGGGTGGCAGTTTCTTAGAGTAGTCGGTCCAACCTCGTTCCTTAATGTCGGGAAAAATGAAGAGACGAAAGACAAGAACGATATCTGTGGGGAACGTCCCTGTCGGCGGCAAGCATCCCATTTCGATTCAGTCCATGACCAAGACTGATACACGGGACGCTGTCGCGACGATCAACCAGATTCGAAGGCTCGAGCAAGCCGGGTGCGAGATCGTGAGAGTGTCCGTGCCCGATATGGATGCAGCCGATGCATTCAAAGTGATCAAAAGTCATAGCATGATTCCGGTTGTCGCCGACATCCATTTCAATTATCGACTTGCGCTCAAGGCCGTGGAATACGGCGCGGATGGGCTGCGTATCAATCCTGGCAACATCGGCGCCCGCACAAAGGTGGAGAAGGTCGTCAAGGCCGCCACGGCCGCGCAGATACCCATCAGGATAGGCGTCAACGCGGGCTCCATAGAGAAAGAATTCAAGGGCATTGTAAAGGGTGAAGGTCAGGAACTGATCGAAACGACCGCCGAAGCCATGGTTCAAAGCGCCCTCAAGCACATCAGGCTGCTCGAGGAACTTGATTTTCAGAATATCAAGATATCGCTCAAGGCGTCCGATGTTTTAACGACCTTGCGCGCGCACGAACTGCTCGCGCGCAAGTGCGATTATCCGTTCCATATCGGGATCACCGAAGCCGGGACACTGCTCACCGGCGCTGTTAAATCGGCCGTGGGCATCTCGCTGCTGCTTGCAAAAGGATATGGGGATACGGTCCGTGTCTCGCTCAGCGCGCCGCCGGAGCGAGAGGTGATCGTGGCCCGCACCATCCTGCGCTCGCTCGGCCTGCGGGAGCAGGGGGCCGAAGTTGTAAGTTGTCCCACCTGCGCGCGCTGCACTATCGACGTCGAGGGCATAGCCACCGAGGTTGAACAAAGACTCATGGACGTCGAGCAGGCGATTACCGTTGCGGTCATGGGATGTGCGGTCAACGGGCCCGGAGAGGCGTCGCGCGCGGATTACGGCGTTGCAGGCGGACGGGGCGAAGGCGTCATTTTCAGGCACGGCAAAGTCGTGTGCAAGAATGTGGAAGAATCGAATATAATTGAAAAACTCATTTCACAGATAAAGGAACTCGACTGATGCGATGGAGTAACGCATACATTCCAACATTGAAAGAGGACCCTGCCGACGCGGAGGTCATCAGCCACAAACTGATGCTCCGTTCCGGCATGATGATGAAAGTCGGCTCGGGAATCTACACGCTGCTGCCGCTCGGGCTCATCGTGACGCAAAAGGTGTCACAAATAGTGCGCGAAGAGATGAACCGGGCAGGGGCGCTCGAATTGTTTATGCCGGTTCTGAGCCCGGCCGAATTGTGGAAGGAGACCGGTCGCTGGAACGTCTACGGCGATGAACTGATGCGGCTGAAGGACCGCCATAAACGCGACTTTGTCCTCGGCCCCACGCATGAAGAGATTATCACCGACATCGTCCGCGGGCGGGTGCGTTCCTATCGCCGGCTTCCTCTTACACTTTACCAGATTCAGACAAAATTCCGGGACGAGATCCGGCCGCGATTCGGCTTGATGCGAGGCCGCGAATTCATCATGAAAGATGCCTACAGCTTCAATCGCGACGAGAAATGTCTTGATGAGAGTTATAAGGCCATGTATGAGGCCTATGAGGCTGTCTTCCGTCGATGCGGCCTCAGGTTCAGGCCGGTGCTCGCCGACCCGGGCGCGATCGGCGGCGACTTCAGCCACGAATTCATGGTGCTTGCAAATACGGGCGAATCGCGAGTCATTAGCTGCCCGAGCGACGAATGCGCGTACGCGGCGACCGATGAAACGGCGGAATCGATCATAGAGAATTCCGTTGCCGCCGGCGACCCCCTGGGGTTGCAGGAAGTACACACGCCGAATATGAGGACGGTGGAGGAAGTGTGTGCATTTCTGAAGATTGAGCCGAGAAACCTTGTGAAGACGATTCTCTACCAGGTTGGCGATGAGGTGGTCGGGGCGCTTATCAGGGGCGACCGCGAGATATGCGAACCCAAGCTCTGCCGTCTCTTGAAGACCGATATTATTGCAATGGCCGACGCCGTGACCGTAGGGGAAATAACCGGGGCCGAAGTCGGTTTTGCCGGCCCGGTCGGCCTGAACGGCGTGAAGCTCGTGGCCGACAAGACCATCACGAACATGACGAATTTTATCACGGGCGCGAACAAGACCGATTATCACGTGGTCAATGTAAACTACGAGCGTGATTTCACCGCCGATATATCAGGCGATATAACGGTCGCGGCCTCAGGCGACAAGTGCATACGCTGCGGCGAGACCCTTACCGAATATCGCGGTATCGAGGTGGGACAGGTCTTTAAATTGGGGAAAAAGTACAGCACATCAATGAACGCGACGTTCCTCGATGAGAACGGAGCCGAAGTGCCCTTCATGATGGGGTGTTACGGCATCGGCGTCACGCGCACCGTCGCGGCGGCCATCGAGCAGAATCATGACGAGAACGGAATTATCTGGCCGCCGTCTATTGCGCCCTATCGGGTGCTTATCACGGCAATCGCCGTTCAGGATGAGGAGATAATGGCGAAGGCCGAAGAAATATACGAGGGGCTCTGCGAGAAGGGCATCGAAGTGCTTCTCGATGATCGCGAGGAAAGGCCGGGCGTAAAATTCAAAGACGCCGATCTTATCGGTGTTCCTCTTCGCGTAACGATCGGCTCGCGCGGTCTTAAGGCCGGAAAGGTCGAGGCGCGCATACGGCGCACCGGCGAGACCCACGACGTGCCGTTCGAAGGCGCGATTGATAGAATCATAGAAATATTGAATGAGGTCAATTGATGCAGCAGACGATCCCAAAGGTATACGACCCGCATGCGGTCGAGGAGAAGTGGTACCAGTACTGGATTGAAAAAAACACGTTTCATTCGGAACCGACGCCGGGGAAAACTCCCTATTGTATTGTTATTCCTCCACCGAACGTGACCGCCGAACTGCACATGGGTCACGCCTTTAACAACACCATCCAGGATATTTTCACACGCTACCGTCGCATGTGCGGCGATGAAGCGATGTGGATGCCCGGCACCGATCATGCGGGGATCGCGACGCAAAACGTCGTCGAGCGCAATCTTGCGAAAGAGGAAGGCCTGACCAGGCATGATCTCGGGCGCGAGAAATTCGTCGAGCGCGTGTGGGAGTGGCGTGAGAAATACGGCTCAACTATCATCTCGCAACTCAAGCGGCTCGGGTGTTCCTGCGATTGGGAGCGCGAGCGCTTCACAATGGATGAAGGACTGTCCAAAGCCGTCGTAGAGGTATTTGTCCGGCTCTATGAGAAGGGCCTGATCTACAGGGGCAAGTATATAATCAACTGGTGTCCCCGCTGCCGGACGGCATTGAGTGACGAAGAGGCGATTCACC
>CAYZZY010000131.1:0-7894 GCA_964482745.1 uncultured bacterium | reverse complement strand
GCTGTTTCTTCATCGCGCCAGTAGTGCCTCATTTGCCTTTCCGCCATGCCACCCGATGGTGACAGATATGTGTCCCGGAGTATCTTCTCTGAGGTCCAGATTTTTCTCTAACATCCCGGGTTGCTTCCGCTCACGGCCATAATAGCAATTTCATTGGGGACACGATGAAGCATCATGTCCCCAATGAAATTCTCTATGTATGACGTGAGGCTATTGAATCATGCATTAATAATGTCCTCATGGACTGAATCGGCATAGGCTTTTCCCCCGCTTGGCTCGATAGGCAATCTCCGTCATTCTGAGCCCTTCGGCCTGCCTCCAAGAGATTCTTCGCTTCGGTCAGGATGACAGAGTCCGGGACATTGCTTTTGCCGGTCTCAGTGGTATAGGTTCAGGAGTGTGGATGGATGTGGTCGTCTTCGTGGTGTTGATGAAGGTGCGGGTGGCCGTGGCGTTCGCGCTTATGGAAGTGGGAATGCTCATGAATGAGGTTGTGGTGCGCGAGAAAATCCTGGTCTGTGAGAATTTCGCCGGGATCGCCCTCCCTGACGATGGTCCGACTATCCCCCAGTACGATCATGCGGTCGGCCATCTCCTCGGCCAAATGCATATCGTGAGTGGCCACGAGCATTGTCTTGCCTTCTTCCTTCAGAGTGAAAATGATATCGATCAATTGAGTGGAACTCCGGGGATCGAGGCCGGCGGTGGGTTCATCAAGAAGCAGGATATCCGGGTTCATGGCGAGCGCGGTCGCCAGCGCGACCTTCTTCTTTTCGCCCTGACTCAGGTGATACGGCACGCGATCTTTGAGATGGGTCATATTAAATCTGGCGAGCACCTCATCGGCCTTATGCAGCGCTTGCTCTTTGGATAGTCCGAGATTGAGCGGCCCGAACACGATATCATCCAGGACCGAGGTGGAGAACAGCTGGTGCTCCGGATTCTGAAAGACGAAGCCGATCCTGCGGCGGATCGAAGACAGGTTTTGAGAGTTCAACTCCACTCCCTGCACGTGAATATTCCCCTGGCTTTTGAGAACGCCGACAATGCACAGCAAGAGAGTCGATTTGCCCGTTCCGTTGGGGCCAATAAGAACGACGCTCTCTGCGGGTTTGATGGTGAAGGAAACACCGGAGAGGGCATCATGACCGTTCGGATAGCTGAATCTGAGGTCATTGACCTCGATTGCCAGGTCGTTGGCCGTCGGCTGGTCGCTCATCGATTTCATCTATACGGCTTTTCTGTCGGCGTTGCCGTCCGCCTGCTTGTGATCCGCCGCCAACCAGACGAGGTATCCCAGCGGAATCGCCCCGATCAAGGCCACGAGACTGATCACTTGCGAAACGGTGAGGCCCATGAGTATTTGCGGGTTGTCACCCCTGTAGAACTCGATAACGAATCGGGCCGAAGCATACATCACGAGATAGAGCCACGCCACCTGCCCGTTCCTTGTTTTCCGTTTTCGGAACCAGATGAGCCCGAGAAAAATGACCAGCATCGTGAGTGATTCGTATATCTGTGTCGGATGTGTGGGATGGCCGAGGTAAGGAAGCGTGACAGCCCAGGAAACCTGTGTCGCCCTGCCGTAGCAGCAGCCGCTCATAAGGCAGCCTATCCGCCCGATTGCCTGCCCGATGGCTATGCTCGGCGCGGCGATATCCAGAACGACCGGGAGCGAAACCTTCTTCATCTTTGAGTATGCAAGGCCGGCGGCGACGGCGAAGATAAGCCCGCCGTAGAACACGAGTCCTGTCTGCCGAAGCTTGAACAATCCGGCCGGATTATTCAGCGTGTTTTGAAGATCGTAGAAGAGAATGAAAAACAGGCGAGCCCCAACGATGGACGACAGGATAACGACAATGCCCATGTCACTGGCGAATTCCGGGTTCAATCCTTCGCGCTCCGCCTGTTTTGCCGCAAGGTATATGGCCGCGAGGAAGGCGATGGCCAGGAGCGCCCCATAGGTATAGAGTTCAAATGGACCGATCTTGAACAGAATCGGATGCATCCTCCGGAGTTCCTTCCTTCTGCAGATAGAAAAATAACAAGAGAAGCCCGACGCCGATGCTGACGGAAGAGTCGGCGACGTTGAACGCCGGCCAGAAGGTGAAATATAAAAAATCGACTACGTATCCGAGGCGGAAACGGTCGATCAGGTTGCCTGCCGCTCCGCCCAATATCAACGCACAGCCGAGCGTGAGCAAAATGCCCCGGGGTTTTACGGTCAAATAAAAATACAGTACGATGAACATGCTCATGAGAGTGACGACCATAAAAAGATCCGGCAATCCCGGAAATAATCCAAATGCAATCCCACTGTTATGTATGCGAGTAATCGAAAATATCCCCGGCAGCAGCGGAATCGATTCATGCAGTAACAGGCGTGATACCACCAATGACTTTGTCATCTGGTCGATGACGGCAATCGAGATGGCGATGATAAAAAGATGGGGGAGTTTCAGGCGGGAAATGGTCAAACTATGAGCAGTGGAACCGGCCGCAGACGGGTTCCCTTCGCGCCGGGAAAGGTCTTCTTCGCCGGCGCGGTTAGCGGGATTTTTTCCCATCTCAGTATTTCTTTTCCGATTCTCGTGCACATTCAATGCATAACCTCGCATAGGGGATCGCCCTCAAACGTTCGATGTCAATCTTGCCTTCGCACGAAACACAGTCTCCATAGCTGCCTTCTTCGAGTTTTTCCAGGGCTTCGTCAATCAGCCGTATGCGCTCATTTTCATTCGATGCGATGTTAAGCTCCATCTCGCGGCCAAAGTTGTCGGTACCGACGTCGGCCATGTGATATGAATAGCCCGAAAGGTCACCCGAAGAGTCGCGCTGAGATCGATTCAGATTGTTTTCGGAAAGCTGCTGAAGCCCTTGACTCAGGTCTTTCCGCAATTGTTGCAACTGTTTTTCCAGCCGAGCCCGTTCTCGCTTATTCATCAAATCCCCCCAGTTCGTCGATGCATCTTTTGCATATGGCAGGATGCTGCCCTGATTCACCGATGGTTTCGCTGTAATTCCAACACCGCTTGCACTTTTCACCCTCCGCTTTTCGAACGGCAATCGCAAGGTATTCCTCTTTTGCTGCAATATCTCCCGGAAGCGTTTCGCCTGTAGCATGGAGTTCGACTTGTGAAACGATGAAGATGGTTGGAAGCATCTTCTCGTATGCGCGCAGCAGGGCGGATTCCTCCTCTCGCTCAGGATAAACCAGTACCCTTGCCTGGAGCGAATTTCCGAGCAGGCCTTCTTTACGACCCAGTTCCAGCGCCCTGGTCACCACACCTCGTATCTTGAGGAGATCTGCCCAGCGTTTTCCCAATTCGTCATCGAGAAACGTTTGCTCGACCTCGGGCCAAGAGCAGAGATGGACGCTGGGCTCGCGGTCCGGCTGGTTGGGTATCGCCCGCCATGTTTCTTCGGCCGTGAAGCTCAGCATAGGCGCAAGCATGCGCACAAGCGCATGGAGTATGATGTTGAGTGCCGACTGCGAGGAACGACGCGCCGGATTATCCGCCGCGAAGGTGTAGAGCCGGTCCTTCAACATGTCCAGGTACAGAGAACTTAGAGAAACCGTGCAATAATTGTATATTGTGTGGAACGCCGTATGGAATTCGTAGTTATCGTACGCCTGTGTAACCTTTGCAATGGTCTGCTGGAGCGCATGGAGAGCCCATTTGTCCAGTTCCTCCATTTGCTCGTACTCGACAGCATGCTCTCCGGGATGAAAGTCATACAGGTTGCTCAATAAAAACTTGAACGTGTTTCGCAAGCGCCTGTATGCGTCGGCCAGTTGCTGCAATATATCGAAGGAGACCCGTATGTCCTGCGTGAAATTCTCGGATGCAACCCAGAGCCGCAGGACGTCGGCTCCATACTTTTCTATTACCTCCTGCGGATAGATGGCGTTGCCGAGCTTTTTCGACATTTTCTTGCCGTCGCTTGTGACGACAAAGCCATGGGTGATAACTGATCGGTATGGCGCCTGCCCCTTCACGGCGACCGATGGCAAAAGGGAAGATTGGAACCATCCTCTATACTGATCGCTTCCCTCTATATAAAGGTCGGCGGGAAACGAAAGGCCATCCGTCGTCTCCAAAACGGCTCTGTGACTGACCCCCGACTCAAACCAGACGTCGAGTATGTCCTCTTCCTTGGAGAACTCGTCGGAGCCGCATTCACACTTCACTCCGTCAGGGAGCAGGGCGTCGGCGTCACGCTTGAACCAGATGTCGATCCCTTCCTCGTCCACAAGGTTTCTGAGATAATCAAAGGCCGCCTCTTCAAAGAACTCTTTTCCGCATTTTTTGCAGTAGAAGATCGGGATCGGCACGCCCCATGAGCGCTGTCGCGATATGCACCAATCAGGTCGATTCGCCACCATCCCGTAGATTCTTTCTTCGCCCCAATACGGAATCCAGTTGACCTCCCGTATTTCCTTTAATGCTTTTTTTCTGAGATCGTTTGTGTCCACCGATATGAACCACTGGGGGGTCGCCCTGAATATGATCGGAGTGGCGCATCGCCAGCAACGGGGATATTGGTGCACAATCTTCTCATCGTGCAACAGCGCCTTCTTGTCGCGCAAGAGTTGTATGACGGCATCGTTCGAGTCGAAAACATGCCGTCCCTGGAATTCCGGCACTTCGGATGTAAACCGCCCGTCATCATCCACGGGAGAATAGATCTGCAGGCCGTACTTCCGGGCAACAATGTAATCATCCTGCCCATGGCCGGGCGCCGTATGGACGAGTCCGGTGCCCTGTTCGAGAGTGACATGTTCGCCAAGAATCACCGGATTGACACGATCGACAAACGGATGCCGGTACCGTATGGTATCAAGCTCGCTGCCCTTGAAGCGGCCGACAACTCCCAAGGCCGGGTCAGCCCCGATTGCTTCGAGCACAACCGGCTTGAGGTATTCCGCCACCAGATATATTTCGGAGCCCATATCGACGGCCACATAATCCAACTCTGGATGGACGCATGTGGCAAGGTTGGCCGGTAAAGTCCATGGCGTGGTGGTCCATATCAGGAGATAGGCTTTTTTCCCCAGGTCTTTCATTCCCTCAACGATCTCGAATCTGACATAGATTGAAGGCGACGTGTGGTTGTCGTATTCGACTTCGGCCTCCGCCAGTGCCGTTCGGCAATGAGAGCACCAGGTGATGGGTTTCAGTCCGCGATGTATGAAATTCTTCTTATACATCTCGCCGAAGACGGTTACTATCTTCCCCTCATATTTGCGGCTGAGTGTCAGGTAGGGATTGCTCCAGTCCCCGAAGACACCGAGACGCTCAAAATCGTGTGACATTGTATCGACAAATCGGAGCGCGTACTCGCTGCAGCGCTTGCGTATCTCGTGTTTGGGAAGATTCTTTTCCTCTTCCCCCAACTCGCTCATCACCTTGAACTCGATGGGAAGCCCATGACAGTCATAGCCGGGAACATACGGAGCGTCGTATCCGTTCATTGTCTTGAACTTCACGATCATGTCCTTCAGCACCTTGTTCAGAGCAGTCCCAAGGTGAATATCTCCGTTGGCGTACGGGGGGCCGTCATGGAGGATAAACTTTGGTCTGCCCTCCATCTTCCGACGAATCTGGGCATAGATATCCATTTCTTCCCAGAAGGCAAGCCATTCAGGCTCCCTTTTCGGCAATTTTGCCTTCATTGGGAAGGTTGTTTTCGGAAGATTCAGCGTTCCGCTGTAATCCTTTTCTCCGTCTTTGAGCATTTTTGACATCGGTAAATCACCGTCTAAAAAAACATTCCATCGATACCCGTGTAACACATAAAACTAGCACAAAAGAGGAGGTTTGTCAAGGCTTCGGAACACTGATTCGGAGCCCTGTAAACAGATCAAAAACCGGTTTTCTTGTTAAATGACAAAGATTTTTTGGTTTTATTTCGCGGCCGAAAATTAAAATGGTTGAAGCCAGGGAATCCGGCACAATCTATGTGGTTGGGTCACAGCCCAAAATGCCTTTATATCCACAAAATAAAGGGCACTTATCAACATTGACATACGGTTCATGCATTCCGTATAATTATATTCCACTGTTGTACTTCATACGCTGTGTTCTCGGCGTCTCATTGTCTTTTTCCACTATCCCGGCCAGGAGGAAAACATATATGTTGCTCGGAGATCTGATAAAAAGGAATCGCAGCCTTTTTCCTGATAATCCCGCCGTCATATTCGAGGGCAAACAGTTCACGTGGGCCGATTTTGACGATCGCGTGAACAGGCTGGCCAATGTCCTGCTCAATCTGGGGGTTGGGCATGGGGACCATATCATAATTCTCTCAAAAAACTGTAACGAGTACCCGGAGACGTACTTCGCATGTGCCCGAAGCGGCTCAATTTGTACGGCCATCAACTATCGGCTTACCCCCCATGAACTTCATTATGTAATCGAGAATTCGGAAGCAAAGATCGTTATTGTATCAGACGAGTTCCTTGACACGTTGGAGGAGATCCGTCCCGATCTCCAGATGGCGGAACACTATATCGTCATCGGGCAGGCGCCCGAAGGAATGAAGAGCTACGACGACCTTACCGCCGCCGCGTCGAGCCAGGAGCCGGAAGTCGAACAGAACGAGGACGACGTTGTGCTGCAGATGTACACCAGCGGGACAACCGGCCTGCCCAAGGGGGCGATGCTTACTCATCGCAACCTCTTGACGAATGCAATCGGCTGTTCTTTCGGTATGCAAATGCAGCCGGACGACTGCATCCTTATGGTTGCGCCGCTCTATCATATGGCGGCCGGGATGTGTTCGCTCGCCGTTATCCTTCAGGGCGGGCCGATCCTTGTGCACCGCGATTTCAATCCGATGGCAATCCTGGAGGATATGGAAGGCGGAAGGGTAACCACAGCCCTTCTCATACCGGTCATGATAAATTTTCTCTTGCAGATGCCCGATATCGAGCAGCGCGACTTTAGTAATATCAGGGGGCTCATATACGGGGCTTCACCGATGCCGGTGGAAGTGCTTCGCAGAGCAATAGAAGCATTCCAGTGCGACTTCGTCCAGGGGTATGGACAGACCGAGAGTTCAGCGGTACTCTGCATATTAAGGCCTGAGGATCACATCTTGGACGGAACTCCCGATCAGGTCAAACGCCTGAGTTCGGCCGGCCGAGCGGTATTTGGCACCCATGTCCGTGTTGTGGACGAGAATCGAAACGACGTAGAACCGGGTCAGATCGGCGAGGTGATCGGGCGGGGCCACAATGTAATGAAAGGGTACTGGAAAATGCCCGAGGCCACCGCCGAGGCGATTCGTGACGGATGGCTGTATACCGGGGATCTCGCCACGGTCGATGAGGCAGGCTATGTCTATATCCTCGACCGCGTGAAAGACATGATAATATCAGGCGGCGAGAACGTGTACTGTCGCGAGATCGAGGAAGTGCTTCACAAACATCCCGCCGTCGCGGATGCCGCCGTTATTGGCGTCCCTGACGGTCAATGGGGGGAAACGGTGAAAGCGGTCATAGTGTTGGCCGAGGGACAGGAAGCGACCGAGGACGAGATCGTCGACTTTACTCGCGATTATCTGGCCGGCTTCAAAAGGCCGCGCTCGGTTGATTTTGTCGATTCACTGCCTCGCAACCTCAGCGGGAAAGTCCTCAAGAAGATCCTGCGCGAGCCTTACTGGACGGACGAGCAGAGACAGGTGCATTAAGTCCGGCAGGTTTCCCGCCTGCGGGAAGAGCCGTTCCGGGATGTTCTGCGTTACTCCCCAATACTTCTGTGCTCGATAGTGCATTCCTCGAGGGCGGCTTCGTCGAGGTGGACTCCCAGCCCATAACCTTGCAGCGCTGTCGCAACGCCGTTCAAGCCAAATCCCATGCGTGGCGAGGCGACGTCGGTCTTGAGAAGAT
>CAYZZY010000130.1:0-7899 GCA_964482745.1 uncultured bacterium | reverse complement strand
TTCGGTCGACGCCCGCGGAGGTCTCGATTATGTAAGGGACATAATGCTCCTCGCGTTCTTGATCGAAATAGGATAGATCCTTGCCCGAGTATTCCTGGTGGCGCGTCAGGTCGAAGTCGGTCCGGTTGTGAATGCCCTCAAGCTCCTTCCAGCCGAATGGGAATTCATACTCGATATCAAACGCTTTGGCCGCGTAATGCGCCAGTTCGTCCTCGCCGTGTTCGTGGAAGCGGAGCCTTTCCTTCCTTATGCCGAGATCGAGATACCACTGCATCCGCTTCTCTTTCCAGTACTCAAACCATTCCGCCGCCGTGTCGGGCCGCACGAAGTATTGCATTTCCATCTGCTCGAACTCGCGCATGCGGAACACGAAGTTGCCGGGGGTTATCTCGTTGCGAAACGCTTTCCCGATCTGTGCGATGCCGAAGGGAACCTTCTGGCGGGAGGGTCCCATGACGTTGAGGAAATTCACATAGATGCCCTGCGCCGTTTCCGGCCGAAGGTAGACGACCGAAGCGTCCTCCTCGACCGGGCCCATGAAGGTCTTGAACATGAGGTTGAACTGGCGCAAATCGGTCAGCTCTCCTCCGCAATCGGGACAGTTCTCACCGTTTATCTCGTCGGCGCGGAAGCGGTGCTTGCATTCTTTGCAGTCCACCAGCGGGTCGGTAAAACCTGCGATGTGGCCCGACGCTTCCCACACGCGCGGATGCATTATGATGCTCGCATCCAATCCCTCGATGTCGTCGCGCTCCTGGGTCATTGTTTTCCACCAGTAGCGCTTGATGTTGTTCTTCAGCTCGACACCCAGCGGGCCGTAATCCCAACAACTGTTGATGCCGCCGTATATGAGGCTGCTCTGAAATATGAAGCCCCGCCTTCTGCAAAGCGAGACCATCTCTTCCATTTTCTTGTCGGCCTCGCTGATTTTTTTCTTTGCCATAATGTAGGAAAGCACCTCCCGTGCACATGTATGTGATAGTAAAAAGCCCTTTTCGCCACTGTTTTTTCAGCCGCTGGCGAAAAGGGAGAAGTTGTTTCCGGCTTGATCCTCGGAAGAATCGGCTCCGCCAAGGCTCCCAATCTTAACTAAATTATAGTCTTTGCAGTTGTGCTCTGTCAACAGCGATTTCTGTCGTTTGGCCATAAGTTCTTCTTATGATTCGGACGGGCGGAACGATCATTCGAAGGAGCATTGGATCAAACCATTTGTGGATCTTCTCCTGTCTGTCAGCATGCGAATAATTATTGTCTTTTCCATCCGCCCGGATTGCTCTTAATACTTTTTTCCCATTCATCCATCATGCCGGATAATTTCTCTCCGATGTCAGGATGGTTGCTGTGAAGGTTGTAGCTTTCGGTTGGATCCTGTTCCAGATCATAGAGCCATGGCGGCCCTTTTCCCGCGGCGCGAATCGTCTTGTCGAGAGGCTTGGGATACACATACGTGTTGAGTTCTCTGTAGTACTTCCATTTGCCTACCCTGATCGCTTCCAACCGGTCGTGGTGATAGAAGAAGAAAGATCCATGCGGGGATTCGGTTTCTTTCCCCGTAAGCAGTCCGAGAATATTTTTTCCGTCTATGATCCGGTCCGCCGGCAGTTGTGCGCCCGCAATCGAGAGGCATGTCGGAAAGAGATCGATGTTCATGGCGGCCTCTTTGCATACACTTCCTGCTGGAATGCGGCCGGGCCATCGGGCGATCATTGGAACCCGGAAACCTCCTTCATAACTCTGGCCTTTTCTTCCCCTCAGTCCGCCGGGGTTCCCGTTATACCAGGGGCCGTTGTCGCTGCTAAAGAAGATCAAGGTGTTGTCATCGAGGCCGTTTCGCTTGAGACAGTCCAGGATTTGTCCCACGCTCCAGTCCAGCTCTTCCACCGTATCGCCGTAACGTCCCGCGCTGGATTTGCCATGAAAGTCGGCAGAGGCATAGAGTGGTTGATGCGGGAATGTGTGCGCGAAATAAAAGAAAAAGGGATTGCCTTTCGATTTCTCAATAAAGTCGACGGCCTCTTTTGTATAGAGTCCGGTCAGCTTCGCCTGGTCCTCGATATTTTCTTCGAGCACTTCTTCATTGCGACACAGCGGGAACGGAAGCATGTCATTGCTGTAGGGGACGCCGAGAAAGCTGTCGAACCCGTGCCTGATCGGATTGTGTTCGGGTTTCTCGACAATGTCTCCGAGGTGCCATTTGCCTGCCATGCCTGTCAGGTATCCAACGTCCTTCAAAGCCTCGGCGAGCGTTATTTCATCTCCGGGGATGCCATCCACTTCACTGAAAGCCCCCATGTCGACGATGTCTATCTTTGACGTAATCGCGCCGAGGGTCAGGGTGGCCTTTCTCTTGAACGGTCTCTTTTCCGGGAAGAGCACCCAGTGAATCCCCGCACGCTGTGGATACCGTCCTGTTAGCAATCCGAACCGCGAGGGAGAGCAGAGAGCATTGCAGGCACAAAAACTGGTGAACCGGACTCCCTCTTTTGCGAGGCGATCGATGTTTGGCGTTCGAATGGCAGTGCCGCCGTAGCAGCCTGGGTCGCCGTATCCCAAATCATCGGCATTGATGATGATTATGTTAGGTAACGCTTGCCTGGCTGATGCGTCCGGATGGGTTGACTCTTCCTCCGAACAGAATCCCATCCTGTTTCCGAGAAATGGGGCCAGCGCTCCCGCCGTCGTCGCGGAGACGGCCGCGACCATGCTTTTTTTCAAGAATGCTCTTCTGGAAAGATTGTTACCTTCTCCCATTGGGCAGAACCTCCGCCGTGGACAACAAAAACAATCAAGATGATTCGCTCAAGAAAAGAACAGGCTGCCTGCCTACAACCCGCATGCCTGCTTCCACCAATGGAAGCGTTCCTCGCGCCGGTCTTCGTTCCATTGGGGCTCGAAGACGCGGTCGGTTTGGCGCACATTGGCCGAGGACCACGGTTCCCACATCCCGCAGGCCTCGCCGGCCAGCAGGGCGGCCCCATAGGCCGTGGCTTCGAGGGGTTGTATGCGTTCTATTGGGCGACCCAGAATATCTGCTTGAAGCTGCATGAAAACATCGTTGGCGGCGCCGCCGCCATCCACCCCCAGGACTTCGGGCGTCGGCAGTTCGGCATCGAGATAAATCCGGTCCACCATTTCGCGGACGCGGAAGGCGACGCCCTCCATGGCCGCGCGAACGATATGTCCGGCCTTGACTCCCAGGGTCAAGCCGCCGAACACTGCCCGTCGTTCCGGCTCGAGGTGCGGGGTCCCCAGCCCCTGGAGGCTGGGCAGGAAGAACACTCCGTGGCTGTCTTTCACTTCAGCGGCCGCAGCGCCCGCCGCGGCTGGATTCTCTATGATTCCTAAACCGGTCAGCCAGTCGAAGACTGCTCCGGCGGTATAGACCATGCCCTCCAGGCAATACGCCCAGTGGTCGCCCCGCCGCCACAGCACTAACGGATAGGAGCCCTTGGCCAGCTTCAGCTCCGAGCCGGTGTTGACGTTGCACGTGGCCGAAGTGCCGAAGGTGATCTTGCCCCGGCCCCGTTCGAGGCACCCCTGCGCATAGGCCGCGCTCTGCTGGTCGCCGATGATGGCCCCGATGGGGACTTCCGCCCCGAAGCTTTTTCGGGAGGTCATGCCAATGTCGCCCGCCGAGTCCATTACCCGGGGAAAGATCGACCGGTCGAGGCCCTGCACTTCAAGCAGGTCGTCCTGCCAATCCCATTTTTCAAGGTAGTCGTAGTAACCCGTTCCGCACACGTTGCTGTAGTCGGTGACATGGAGCGCGCCGTCGCTCAGGCGCCATGCGATGAAGCTGTCCACGTTGCCCCAGGCAAGCTCGCCCCGGCGCATCCGTTCGAAACCATCCGGAATGGCCCGGAGTATCTGTTCCATCTTGGCGGCCGAGGTGGTTGACACAACAGTCATGAAGCCTTGAGCCATAAGTTCGACGGCCCGTTCGGCTCCTCGCTGGTCCTGCCAGCCCACAAGCGGGTAGAGCGGTCGGCCGGTGGCCCGTTCCCAGACTATGACCGTCGAGCGTTGGCCCGTGATACCTATGGCGCGAAGGTCGCGAGAAACCATGCCGGCCTGTTCGAGCGCCCGTTCTATAGTTTGTGTGACGGCGGACCATATTTCCTCAGGGTCCTGCTCCACCAGGCCGGGGGCGGGGTGGCTGCGGCGCAGCGGCATCGCCGACCGCCCGAGCACCCGGCCGTCGGCGCCGACGACCATGCTCAATACGTTGGTGGTGCCGGAATCAATGGCAAGGACGGCTTTACTCATCTGGTATTAACACCCCCGGATTCATGAAGTTGGTCGGGTCCAGGGCCTGCTTGATAGTGCGAAGGAGTCCGACACCCGGCTGTCCCAGTTCTTCAGGCATCCAATCGCGGCGCAGACGTCCGATGCCATGGTGGTGCGAGATTCCTCCTCCGCTCGCGACCGTGGCCTCCAGGGTTCGCCGCCAGCAATCTCTGTATATGTCGGCCATGTTATCGCTGTTGTCAGGTCGCGCGGCAAAAGTGAAATAGAGATTGATGCCCGATCGGTAGGAGTGGGAACTGTGGGCGGATGCGGTGAGAATGTCTTCCACTTCGCTGAGGGAGGCGACCGCGTTCTTATATATGTTGCCGATCCGATCCCATGTGGCGGCGATCTCTATGGTGTCGAGGATGACTCCCTTTTCGAGGAAGGTCTCGAACGTGGGAACGTGATTTCGTTCCTCCATCCATTTCTCGGCGGCTGCCACAGGTCCGGGCTCGCAGTTCGCCTCGGCGGCTAAAGCGGCGCATGCGGCCTTTTCGGCCTCGACCCTGGCTGCCGGACCTTCGTGGACCAATATCAGGAAAGCGTCATTGCCCCGGGCCTGCTCCGGAAACAGGCGCCATGCCTCGGTGGTGTCGTATTGCCGCATGACCGGCGGGGTCCATCCGGATTGGATGATTGCGCGCTGGAAATCGAAGCCGGCATCCATGCTCGGCGCGTTATACACGCTGTAGTCCTGCTTCTCGGGCTTCCAGTGAACGGAAAACGTGACCGCCGTAATCACTCCCAGAGTCCCTTCGCTGCCCAGAAAGATCTGTTTCAGGTCGGGTCCTGCCGATGCTCGCGGGGTCTGGCAGGTCTCGAAGACCTCGCCGTTCGGCAGGACTACTTCCAGCCCGAACAGCACGTTTTCTATGTTGCCGTAAGCGCTCGAAAACTGGCCGGCCGAACGAGTGGCCACCCACCCGCCGACGGTGCTCAGGTCCATTGACTGCGGATAGTGTCCCAGCATCAATCCGCGTTTGTTCAGGGCTTCTTCGGCGTCTGTTCCCCGGACTCCGGCATCGAATTTGGCGATCAGGTTGTCCACTTCAATATATCGTGTGCGATTCATTTCGCTCATATCCAGGAGCACGGTTGTGGCGTCTACAATTACGCCTCCGCATACGCCGGAACCCAGCCCGAACGGCACAAGCGGTGTCGCGCTTTCACGGCAGGCGTTTACGATGGCTACGACGTCGTCGGTATCGTCCGGCTGAACTACGCATAGCGGATCGGGCGCTCCCCGTCCCTGCATGTCATCCAGTTGGCTCAGCACCCAGTAGTCATGTCGCCTTTCACACAGTAGAAGGGGGTCCATGAAGACTTTGTCCGGCCCTAACGCTTTCAGCAGTTTCTCAACAATCGGTCGTGTCATTCTGATCCACTCTCCTTCGCTCTCAAGGTGATCTTTTCCGCGCCTTCATTTCCTCGGTGCGCACGGTCTTACAGTGTTCGACCTGCTGTGCCTGTTCTTCATCGGTCCAACCCATATATTCTGCCATATGTTCGGCAGCCTGGGCCAGTTCGCCGAGGCCGCCGTCCAAATCAAATCGAGCCCGCGCGCTTCGTCTGATCCAATAGTCTTCCAGCGTCAACGCGCCCTCATGTTCGACCGCGTGCCGGACCTCGGCGGCGAGGCCTTCTCCGCTCCCGCATATGTCAAACGCCTCACTGCCATACAATCGAACAGCGCGGCCTGCCTCGTTCGGTCCCAGCCCAACGGATTCGAGACGCGATTGCAGTTCTTCGATGCTCCCGGCAAAGTCTCCGCCGGGCAAGGGTTCTTCGGCCGTACATGAGGGCGCCGGCTTGCGGCCCAGTTTTTTCTCGCAACGATCCACGACTCTTTCGGCCATGGAGCGGTAGCTTGTCAGCTTGCCACCCGCAACGGATAAGACGCCGCCGCGGCCCTCCATGACTTCATGCCTGCGCGAGATTTCAGACGGGTCCTTCCCTTTTGAGGCCAGCAGTGGGCGGAGTCCGGCCCAGGCCGAAACAATATCCTCCCCGGTGATCGGATCGATGTCAAACGTCTTATTCACTGGCTCCAGGAGGTAGTCGAAGTCTTCCCGCGTTATTTCCGGCCAATATTCGGGGTCGGCATAAAAAGTGTCCGTGGTGCCCATGTACACAAAGGAATCTCTCGGGACGGCAAAGATCGAGCGACGATCCGGGGTCTCCATGATAATCGTCCGGCGGATGGGCAAACGGTCGTGTTGAACGACCAGATGGATGCCCTTGGTCAGCTCGAGCTTGTCTTGCGCCTTTTCATCCTCCAGGCGTCGAACGGCGTCCACCCACGGTCCGGCGGCGTTTACAACCACACGGGCGTTTACCCGCGCCTCTCTTCCCTCGCCGGGAAGGGCGCCCCGAACCACAGCGCCGACGGCCTTGTCCTTTTCGAGAATCAGTTCGTACGCACGCGCATATGTCGCTATCCGCGCGCCGCAACCGGCCGCGCTGCGGGCGTTGGCAAGGGTCAGGCGAAAATCGTCCGTCACATATTCGGGGTAGACGACCGCGCCGATCAAATCGTCCGGGATCACGGAGGGTTCCTCGGTTATCAATCGAGCCTTATCCCATACCTCATGCAGTTCTTCGGGCGAAACGCGACCCAGTTTTTCATACGACCACATGGCCGCCTGCATCTTGGCCATCCCCTTTTTCCCTTTAATCGGGATGATCAGTTCCGTGGTCTGCGCGAGATGCGGCGCAATCGTCCGGACAGCTCTTCTTTCGACGGCGGCCTCCTTGACGACAAACACGTCACCCTGCGCCAGGTATCGAAGCCCGCCATGAATCAGTTTCGACGACTTACTCGACGTGCCGGCGCCGATGTCGCCGGCATCGATCATTGCGACGCTCAGGCCGCGCATGGCCGCGTCGCGGGCCACGCCGCAGCCGGTGATGCCCGCGCCGATAATCAGGATATCGAAGACCTGCGCTTCCAGCCCCGCGAAGGTTTTATCTCGATCCCGCAGGTCGAGTGTATTATTCTTATTCATTTCATTCATTCAATGGATGTCCCTTGTATTCTGCCTTTGAATCATGTGTGAAGGGGTAGATTCGATGCAGGCAATGCCGGGAGCCAATCGAATCCAGTATATCAGAAACCGGGAAACAGAAACAAAACATTTCAGAGAACCACGAATTACACGAACAAGACGACCAAGGACCGTTATCCACAGATTTCGCAGATTGCCGCAGATTAAAAACTCCAAAGAAGAAAACGGCCACGGAGAAAAACAGGGACCACGAATTACCACGAAGCAGAGCTGCCGCACGCTTCATGGCGTAGCAAAAATTACACAAAAAAAAAGAAACCATAATTCAGCACCCCACAGATGAACGCGGATAATACCGACTTCGAGCGTCCTGTAGGTTCGAATTTATTCGTATTTGAAAGCTTCCTAACCACAGAGATCACCGAGACCACGGATTCTGTAGGGGCGGTTCGCGAACCGCCCAGGAAGAAGAGCAAAAATCCTCAACCACAGATTTACACGGATGAACGCGGATTTCCTTCCTTGTTTCAAACTTCCCCTTCGCAATCCGACCGCATGTGACCGCATCTCCCATTTTGTCGCAGATTTGATTTTTCCCTTATAT
>CAYZZY010000129.1:0-7911 GCA_964482745.1 uncultured bacterium | reverse complement strand
GGCGAGGAAGGCCTGACCCACAAAGACGACGAATAGGCGGAACTCCCGGTGGATACCACCCACTGGCAACTGATAAATGCCTGAAAGGCATGCGATTGCCAGGCTTGGTCCTGCCGGAATTGAATAAAGTGGAACACATCTACCAGGATATACGGCAAAAGGAGGGAGTCTAAAAGATGTCAAAACTTGTGAAGCCCCATGGAGCGGATGAGTTAAAACCTCTCCTGCTCAGCGGGGATGAACTCAAGGCGGAAATGAAGAAGGCTGAATCCTTGCCGAAGGTGGTAATGAGCAGCCGCGAGACGTCGGACCTCATCATGATGGCAATCGGCGCGTACACACCGCTCGATGGCTTCATGACCAAGGCCGATTGGAAAGGCGTATGCTCGGATTTCCTCATGGAGAACGGCGTTTTCTGGCCGATTCCCATCACGCTCTCGGCGGACAAGGCCGTCGCCGACTCCATCAAGGATGGCGCTGAAGTCGCTCTCGTTGATGAGGATACTCAAGAGCTGATGGGCAGCATGAAAGTGACCGAGAAGTATACCATTGACAAGGAATTCGAGTGCAAGCAGGTGTTCACCACCGCTGACACGGAGCATCCGGGCGTGGCCAAGGTGATGGAACAAAAGGAAATAAACCTGGCGGGTCCGGTGAAAGTGTTCAGTGAGAGCACCTATCCCGAGGAATTTAAAGGGGTCTACATGCGGCCGGTTGAAAGCCGGAAGATATTCGACGAAAAAGGCTGGACTACCGTGGCTGCGCTGCAGCTTCGCAATCCCATGCATCGCTCGCATGAGTTTCTGGCGAAGATCGCCGTCGAGGTCTGTGACGGCCTGTTCATCCATCAGCTTGTCGGCAAGCTGAAGGCGGGCGACATCCCGGCTGATGTGCGCGTGAACTGCATTAACACGCTCGTCGAGCACTATTTCGTCAAGGATACCGTCGTGACCGGCGGTTATCCGATGGAAATGCGTTATGGCGGCCCGCGTGAGGCACTGTTGCATGCATGCTTCCGCCAGAACTTCGGCTGCAGCCACTTGATCGTCGGCCGTGACCATGCCGGTGTGGGCGATTACTATGGCCCGTTCGATGCGCAAAAAATCTTCAATGAGATTCCGCAGGGCTCCCTGGAGCTTAAGCCTCTCAATATCGATTGGACATTTTATTGCTCGAAATGTCGCGGCATGGCCTCGATGAGAACCTGCCCGCACGGCAAAGAGGACCGTCTGTTGTTGAGCGGTACGGTGCTGCGTAAGACGCTGTCGGAGGGCGGCGAGGTGCCGGCCGATTTCAGTCGGCCCGAGGTTCTCAAAATTCTCCAGGCGTACTATGCAGGGCTGGAGGAAAAGGTCGAAATCAAGCTTCATGGCGCCGCCACAGGCGATTCCGCCAAAAAGAAATAGTTAAGCAATCGGACCTGCTTGCAGGCCGAAGGTATTGAAAAACAGATAGGAACGGTATGGGAGGGATTGCCGTTTTGGTGAAAGGAGGTAGAACCGGAACCAAAGAACGCAAGCTGTTAGATTGAATTTAGCCAAGGCAAATAATTTAGGATAACCAACAACGTCTAAGGAGTAGACAATGCCAAGCTATGTGATACCAGAGAAGTGCGATGGCTGCAAGGCATTGGACAAGACTGCGTGTCAGCACATCTGTCCGAACGACCTCATGGTCCTCAACAAGGATCTCATGAAGGCCTATAATCAGGAACCCGAGATGTGCTGGGAATGCTACAATTGCGTCAAAATATGCCCGACGCAGGCCGTTGAGGTCAGGGGCTACGCAGACTTTGTTCCGATGGGCGCCAACGTCAGCCCGATGCGCGGTACCGAAGACATCATGTGGACAGTAAAATTCCGCAGTGGCCAGATCAAAAGATTCAAGTTCCCGATTCGCACGAACGAGGAAGGCTCAGCAGTCCCCGATGGCGGCTTTGCGACCGGAACCGACGATCTGAGCAGCCCGCTGCTGTTCACCGAACCCGATTCCACTGGCATGGCGGAACTAGCTAAAATCTAACAAAAAATGGAAGGAGGTGGAACGAATGGCTGATTTTGAAAATGTAGAAATTACTACCGATCTTCTGATAATTGGAGGCGGGATGGCGGCGTGCGGCGCTGCCGTTGAAGCGGCCCATTGGGCCAAGGCGAATAATGTCAAAGTGACACTTGTTGACAAAGCTGCTATGGATCGCAGCGGCGCCGTTGCAATGGGTCTTTCCGCCATCAACCAGTATGTCGGTCTCAAGGACGGCGAAAATACGCTGAGAGACTATGTTGAATATGTGCGCAACGACCTCATGGGCATCATGCGCGACGACCTCGTCGCCAGCATCGCGCGGCACGTCGACTCAACCGTGCATCTGTTCGAGAAGTGGGGGCTCCCCATCTGGCTGGACGCCGATGGAAAATACGTGCATGAAGGCCGCTGGCAGCTCATGATCAACGGTGAATCGTACAAGGTCATCGTCGCGGAAGCCGCGAAGAATGCGCTGAACGCCATGGGCGGCGAAATCATTGAGCGCGTTTTCATTGTGGATCCGCTTGTGGATGGAGACCGCATCGCCGGCGCCGTCGGATTCAGCGTCCGCGAAAACAAGTTCTATGTGTTCAAAGCCAAGGCAGTCATGGCTCTCATGGGCGGCGCAGTACACGTGTTCAAGCCCAGGTCCGCCGGTGAAGGTCTGGGACGCGCGTGGTATCCGCCGTGGAACTCCGGTTCCAGCTTATACTTCACGGCTGCTGCCGGCGCGGAGCAAACGTGCCAGGAAGTCCGGTTTATCCCTGTTCGCTTCAAGGATGCATACGGACCTGTCGGTGCATGGTTCCTGCTCTTCAAATCCAGGGCCACAAACGCCATGGGCGGCGAGTACATGGTGGAGCGTCGTCCCGAGCTGGAGAACTGGAAGCCGTACGGTCTGGTGAAACCGATTCCGGCAAACCTGAGAAACTACCTCGGCATGCTGGATGTCCTGGAAGGCAAGGGTCCCATCTACATGCAGACCGCCGAGGCCATCCAGAAAATCGCTGCGTCCGAGCCGGATGAAAAGAAGAGGAAGAAAAAGCTCAAGGAACTCGAGAGCGAAGCTTGGGAAGACTTCCTCGATATGACCATCTCGCAGGCTATCCTGTGGGCCAGCACCAACGTGCAGCCCGAAGAGAAACCTTCGGAAATCGCCGCAGCCGAGCCTTACTTCATCGGCTCCCACTCCGGCGCTTCCGGCGCGTGGGTTAGCGGCATGAAGGACCTGGCTCCGCCGGAATACTTCTGGGGCTATGGCCATATGTCTACTGTCAAGGGTCTGTTCTGTGCCGGTGATGCATCGGGCGCATCGAGCCACAAATTCTCCTCCGGTTCACTGACCGAAGGAAGGATCGCGGCAAAAGAGGCAGTCCGTTTCATCGTCGAGAACAATACGCAGCCTAAGGTTGATGACGCTGAGGTCGCGGCCCTCAAGGAGAAAATCCTGAAGCCTCTGGATATTTTCCAGGAGTTCAAGGGCGGCTCAAGCGATCCGAACATCAACCCCAACTACATGAAGCCGAAAATGTTCATGTTCCGGCTTCAGAAAATGATGGATGAGTACGCTGCCGGCGTGACCGCCCAGTTCATAACGAATAAGGCTATGCTGGAAAAGTGCCTCGAGTTGCTCGAATTCCTGAAAGAAGACTCCGAGAAACTCGCAGCCGAAGACCTGCATGAGCTGATGCGGTGCTGGGAGAACGTGCAGAGGATGTGGCAGGCAGAAGTCCATGTCCACACCATGCTCTTCCGTGAAGAAACCCGCTGGCCGGGCTACTACTTCAGGTCGGATTTCCCGAAGCTTGACGATGAAAACTGGAAGTGCTTCGTCAATGCAACATATGATCGCGGGACGGGCAAATGGAAAATGGAGAAAAAGCCCGTCATTACCCTGTAGTCCGAAGCAACCATGTACTGACAATGAGGTTCTTTCCTCCGGGCGCCTGCGTGGGCGCCCGGAGGAACCCCCTTTTTTACGGCGAGGAGCCCCTTGTTTTCGAGGTGAAAGGAGGCTTCTCACTTCATTGTTAGGCCCTGGAAAGGAATCAGTGCGTTAAGTTGATAGTGAATGAAGCCCCTTCTTGCCCTCATTGCGGGCAAATAATGAATAAATGGGCGGTGCCTGATGGATCGACATGGGGCGTGCCCTTTAATTATGTCTGCTTCAATGACGAATGTCCTTACTTCGTTCGCGGTTGGAAATGGATGGAAGAGAAATATATGGCGAAAGCGTCGTATCGTCATTGTATCGAGCCGGTAAAAGGCAAATCTCGCCCCCTGCCTGTATGGTCGCATGCAGCGCTGAAAAACGATATTATTTATGATGATGATGAAGAAGCTACGAATGGAAAGGCTGACTGAGATAATTAGATGGATGAACTGGATAAGCTGAAGAAAGAAGTCCTGAAAGACGCCCCCCGATTTACTGAGAAGGACAAGTTTAGATTTACCTGCCATAAGGGACTGGCTTGTTTCACTCAATGCTGTGCCGATGTCAATATCTTTCTTACGCCGTATGATATTATTCGGATAAAGAATCGTCTTAATATTTCTTCAGAGGAATTGCTCGAGAAATATACCCTTGTCCCCTTTACGAAAGAACAGCGAATACCCCTGGTTGTCCTGAGGATGGATGAAGAAAAGGACAAACGATGTCCTTTTGTCGGCCCTGAAGGATGCACTATATACGAAGATCGCCCATGGTCCTGCCGCATGTACCCTCTCGGATTCGCTTCCCCGAAGGATGGTCCCGGAAACGTTGAAAAAGAGTTTTATTTTCTTATGGAAGAGGGAGATTGCGCCGGATTTGCCGATGGCAAAGAGTTGACGGTCAGGGAATGGTTGGAAGAACAGGGGATTCTTGAATATAACGAAAAAGGAGAACCTTTCAAAGAGATAACGCTGCACGATGGCCTCCTGAAAGGGGAAACCCTCAGCCCCGAGAAAATGGAAATGCTCTACATGGGCTGCTATGACCTCGATAAGTTCAGGCGCTTTGTCTTTGAAAGCAAGTTCCTGCACTATTTTGATGTGGAAGAAGAAGTTGTTGAAAAAATCCGGACGGATGATGTCGAATTGATGAAGTTCGCTTTTCGGTGGCTCAGGTTTTCGTTGTTCGGTGAGCCGACGATGAAGGTTCGTGAGCAGGTGATGAAGGAAAAGCAGAAGGAAAAAGAAAAGGAAAACCAGAAATCGAAGGGAAAAGAATAGGCATTCTGAATGGAGACGCTATGAGTGACAACGGCAAGATTCTCGTAATCGGCGGAGGTATCAGCGGTATCTCAGCCGCCGCCGATGCCGCCGAACTGGGCTGCGAGGTGGTGCTGGTCGAGAAAGAACCTTATCTGGGCGGCCGCGTCGTCCGGATGAACCAGTACTTCCCAAAGCTCTGCCCTCCCACATGCGGCATGGAGATAAACACCCGGAGGGTGCGCCAGAATCCAAGAATCAAGGTGCACACGCTGGCGGAGGTTCAAAATGTTTCCGGAGAGGCGGGAGACTATACGGTTACCATTAAGCTCAAGCCTCGCTATGTGACCGGTAAGCAACCTGTCAGCCAGACCCATTTCGACGCGGTAACGACCGAGGTTCCGAACGCATTCAACTACGGCATGGACAAGACCAATGCGCTTCACCTGCCTCATGAGTTGGCGTTCCCGTCCATGTATGTTCTTGAAAAGGATGCGTTGACGGCCGAGGAAAGCGAAAAACTCAAATCGGCCGAGCCGACAGGCGCAATCGATCTGGACATGGCGGAGGAGACGATCGAGGAAAAGGTCGGCGCTATCATCATCGCCACCGGATGGCGACCCTACGACGTCACAAAACTCGACAACCTCGGGGCCGGAAAATACGCCAATGTGATTACCAACGTCATGATGGAGAGGATGGCAGCGGTCAACGGACCGACCGAGGGAAAAATCCTCAGGCCGTCCGATGGCAAAGAGCCCGCCACCGTCGCTTTCGTCCAGTGCGCCGGATCGCGTGATGAGAATCATCTTCCCTACTGTTCCGCCGTCTGCTGTATGGGCTCGCTCAAGCATGCCCGCTATGTGAGGGAAAAAGTCGCCGATGCGAAGATCAGCATTTTCTACATCGATATTCGCACGATCGGGCGGTTCGAGCATTTCTATTATGAATTGCTGGACGATGAGAACATTTCCTTTATCAAGGGAAAAGTCGCGAAGATAACCGAGGATTCGGCGACAAAGAATCCTGTCGTGGAGGTCGAAGAGGTGATGGGTGGCGGCAAGATAAGCGAGCAGTTCGATCTGGTTGTGCTCGCCACCGGCGTGGTACCCTCAACGGCCGATTCGCCCATCCCGGGAGCCAGCCTTGTCTATGATGACAACGGTTTTCTCACCGACAGCCCCAACGGCGGAGGTATCTTTGCCGCAGGTTGTGTCAAGCGACCCCTTGATGTTTCCAGATCCGTGAAAGACAGTTCCGCGGCAGTCATGAAGGCCATACAGATAGTCAGGAGGTAATTGTCCCGTGGCAAGCAAAATCGGAGTCTACATTTGCACCGGCTACGGCATCGGAGAAGCCCTCAACATAGAGGAACTCTCCGAGGTTGCCACCGGTGAATTCAAAGTCGAAGTCTGCAAGACCATTTCCTCCTGCGAAGCCGAAGACCTGGAGTTCATCAGGAAAGACATCGCAGATGAGGAACTCGAACGAGTTGTGATAGCGGGGGCGCCGGCGCGCTTCTATTCGCTCGACTCGTTCCCCGCCGGCGTCATCGTCGAATTCGTGAACCTTAGAGAGCAGGTCGTCTGGTGTCAGCCCCCGAACGATGAGGACACCCAGATGATGGCGGCCGACTACCTTCGGATGGGTATCACGAAGGTAAAAAAGACCGAAAAGACGGAGCCGTTTCCCGAAAGCCAGGAGATAGACAAAACAATCATGGTTGTCGGGGGAGGTATCGCCGGAATCACCGCGGCCCTGGAGGCCGCCGCTGCAGGCTACGAGGCGGTCATCGTGGAAAAAGCCGCAGAGCTTGGCGGTTGGATGGCAAAACTCAAGAAGTCCATCCCGCGGTCCGCGCCTTACGAGGAACTTGAAGACCCCGGCATCGCAGAAAAGATCAAAGAGATTGAACAGAACGATAAGATCAAGGTCTACACGTCGGCGAAGATCAAGAAGATCAAGGGTGGTCCCGGCCTGTTCGACGTCACGCTCGAGGGCGGCGAATCCTTTCGCATCGGCGCCATCGTTCAGGCCACCGGTTGGAAACCGCACGAGCCGAAGAACCTGGGTCATCTAGGCTTTGGCACGCTGGCCAACGTCATCACCAATGTCAAGATGGAGGAGATGGCGGTAAACGGCGGCATAAAACGAGCCGACGGCAAAGCGGCCAAGAACGTCGTATTTGTGCAGTGTGCCGGTTCAAGGGACAAAGAGGAGCTTTCGTACTGTTCCTCGATCTGCTGTCTCACCTCTCTGAAACAGGCCGCCTATGTGAGGGAACAGGGCGGCGACGCGAAAGCGTATATCATATACGACAACCTTCGCGCGCCCGGGCACTATGAGCTTTTTTATAAGAAAATGCAGCAGGATCCCGGCGTGTTTCTCACGAAGGGCGAGGTAGCCGCCGTAAAGGAAAACAGCGACGGCTCTCTCTCCGTAGAAGTCAACAACACGCTTCTGGGCGAGAACATCATTATAGACGCCGACCTTGTCGTGCTTGCGACCGGCATGGTTCCACAATCGGCCGACGGCGAAGCTATTCGCGCGGTCACGGACGCCAAAGCGTTCCTTGCCTCCGGCGACGGGGGCCCCCAGGTCGCGGTAATGGAAAAGAGAATTGAGGAACTCGGTCATCATGAAGGAACCGAGATATTGAACCTCGACTATCGCCAGGGGCCCGATCTGCCCACGCTT
>CAYZZY010000128.1:0-7942 GCA_964482745.1 uncultured bacterium | reverse complement strand
GAGCACAAAGCTGGCCGCTTTGTCTACCTTTTTACAGAAATTACTTTACACGATCTCGGCTATATTGAATGAGCATTTCCCTGCAACCCCGATAGCGAGTCATCGGGGCCACCCGTGTATTGGTATCTTGCTTTGTGTCTTTGTGCCTTCGTGGTTAAATATTCAGTTTTTCTCTTTGCTTCCTTTATCGCGTGGATCTGTGACCCTTTGCGGTTCAATGGTTCTGGCTTTCTCCGTGTTGAGAATCAGCTTTGGTTGCGACTATGCTGGTCTGTGAAAGTCCGTGCCTGCAGGAAGTTGGTGAAACGCTTATTGCAGATATCCGACGGCTCTGAGTTGTTCGCGGATTCTGTCGAGGGTGTCGGCGTCGACTTCGGCCGTCTGCAGAGCATTCACATTCAATTGCTTAATCTCTTGGCTCAAATATGCATATTTCTCTTGATAAGCCCGATCCATCTCAGGCAAAGGCCTCTCCTTCAAGTTGTCTGACTCCAAGGGATCTTTTCCGAGATCGAATAATTCCTCGCGTCCGTTGGAGGAGACCGTCAGTTTCATATTCTCGTCAATCAGGCAATAGGTGTGCTTTCCAAATCCTTCCTTCCTCTTGAGTTGTTTATGGCACTCTGCCAGTATCGGAGCCGTCCCTCCCCCGAATATGTCCACATCCTGCCTGCCACTCTTATGCGGGATTTCCGCACTATTGAGAATCGAGTGAAAAAGATGAACGAGGGAGACCGGGCCTGACGGCTTTGCGGCAGGCCGGCTTGTCCGGTCGGGAAATTTCACAATGAGCGGCACACGGATGACTTCCTGATACAGCGATCCGATCGCATGACCGACAAGGTCGTGCTCCCCAAAGAATTCGCCGTGGTCGGAGGTAATTATGATGAGAGAGTTCTCGTAGAGTCCCAGTTTTTTGAGTTCCTGAAAAAGCTTCCCTATCTGATCATCCAGATAACTAATCTCGCCGTCGTACTTGCTCACCAGATAATCATGCTCCTCATCCGTAACATGCCTCAGGCCGGCGTTGACTTCATTCCGATATTTTATGTAGATCTCCGGAGGAGAGAATAAATTAAGCCGCGACCCTCCGCTGTCCCCCATCCTGTCATAGGGAGGTGGTGGAACATAAGGATGGTGGGCATCCATATAGTTCAACAACAGAAAGAACGGTCTGTCGACACTCTTTCTTATCCACTTGAGGGCCCTCCTGTTCACTGAAGCAGCCCGCATGTGCTGGCTGAACAGGAAGACCGGAGATTCCGGATCAAACTTTGCCAGAAAGTAGCCGGCCCAAAAATAAACCGGAGGCAGGGAGTCGGCCCTATCGGTAAAATAGTAGTCAAAACCCTGCGGCAGCCCGCTGTCCTTGCCAAGCGCGGTGATATTCGCAATCACGGCGCCCGTCGTGTACCCCGCCTGGGCCAATATCTCGGCAAGTGTCTCGTTGTTCCGGTCAATTACCAGGCCCTTCTGGATGCCCGTGCCGTTTTCCGTCGGATACAGTCCGGTGACGAGGCTCGCATGCGAAGGCAGCGTCCAATGCGAGGTGGCATACGCGTCAAAGACCGTCGCTTCTTCGGCAAACTCTTCAATATTGGGCGTCGTCCGCGGATTGTTTCCATAGACCGATATCCTGTCCTGCCTCACGGTGTCCAGAACCATTAATATGATATTGGGCGCGTCTTTTGGCAAAGTCGCCGGATCCTTTTCGCTCAGGGCTTCAATCGGCTGAGGATTTCTGGCGTGAAAGATGGCCGCAACAAGAATAAAGACAGAAAGGAATTTGATCGCAGCAGAGGCTATCCATATTCGACCTTTTGCCTGATCGCTCTTCTCTCGGACAAACCATTCAGTAAAGCGGCCCTCAACACCGGCAAGAACAAATGGCAGCAGAATATAGGCATAGGCGGTCACGCCCGTCAAGATCAAACCGCTCTTATCGGGGTCGAAATGTAATGTAACAACAAAATGCAAGACCGTCAGCGCGACAGCCATGGAAAACGTCGTGGAAATCGCTTTCGAAAAGAAGCCCACATACCTGCTACTTTGTTCCAAATCACAAAACAACAGTATGGTCGGCACGGCCAGGATCATCAAGACAGCGTTCCACAACAGGCTCTTTACGGAAAGCAATGGCACGTCAGAAACAAGATGGGCGTTCCAGACCACAACCGCGTAGATGCATACAAATCCAGCAGGAAAAAGGAAGCCGGGAGACAAGATATATCTCCCCTCCCTTTGTTTTTTCGCGAGTGTGGATAAGAGAACTGCTGCTGCGCCCAACAGCAGACCGACGCCCCCGCCCATAATCAGGTAAACCAGGGTATAGTGGAGCACAAGAGGGGAGAACTTGTACTTATAGACCAGGGCAGAAAGCAGAATCTCCGCCAAATGCAGGAACAAAAAACCGAGAACACCGGTCAAAATTCCACCGACTATTATCGAGGCATTATTTATGCGCTTTGCTGTTTTCATCCAATTCTCGATTTCGGGGGGACAATCCCGATTCTACAAGCCATGCGAGCATGACTCCGTAAATCTGTTACAGTCCCCTCTAGCAGGGCTCTGCAATCCCTTTGGACACTGCATACGTGTATGATATAGTAGAATATTGGTGATTTCAAGATGCAGCATGTTAACAGAGTATATTGTCTTCGTATAGAAAACCATTCGGTGGAAATGCATCAGCAGACCCTCTGACTTATCATGGAAAGGCTGACAATGACAATCGAGAGATATCTTTCAGGGTTGACCGCAAAATATCCGGACAGATGCGCAATGATATTTGGGGAACGACGCTGGACCTACAAAGAGTATGAGAGCGCTGTAAACCGGCTGGCCAATGCCTGCGCGGCCGCGGGAGTCGGCGCGGGTGACCGTATCGCGCTGTTTGATACAAATTGTCCGGAGCAGGCTTTCGCGCTCTTTGCCGCGGCAAAACTGGGCGCAATCTGTTCGCCCATGAACTGCCGCCTCAAGGGTGAGGAACTCGCCTATGTCTTGAAGGACTGTGAGCCGGCGATCGTGCTGACGGGAAAGAGATACGCCGAACAGGTGAGCGCGGCCACAGCCGATATTGAGATGACAAGACACACTCTCATAATCGACGCCGCGCCCGGCGAGCCTAACTCTCTCCACGACTTCGTGTCCGGCGCCGACGATTCACCGCTCGAGCGGGAGGTTCCGAACGATGCCACGGCGCTCCTTCTCTATTCAAGCGGGACAACCGGCAAGCCCAAGGGAGTCCTGCATTCTCATGAAAATATCATCAACCGCTGTGAAGGCCGCAGGACGGCATTTGACGACGATTCACTGGAGAAGGTCGGCCTCATGGCGGTCCCCACATTTCACGTGACGGGCATCCAGGTGATCGTCAAGACCGTTGCATCGGGAGGCACCCTGGCCGTGATGCCTCAATTCAAACTCGATGACTTCTTGCAGACAATCGAGACCGAGGGTGTCATGATGGCCATGGTCGTGCCGACAATGCTGGAGCAGATAGTGGAGCACCCCGACCTCGACAAGTTCAACCTGGACAGTCTTCGCGTTATTGTCTATGGCGGCGCCGCCATATCGCCCGATCTTGTTCGTAAGGCCATGCGCAGACTGCCGTGCATGTTTATTCAGGGATACGGCCTGACGGAGTCGAGCGTCACATGGCTTCAACCGGACGAACACACCCTGGACATCCCCGCGGGAGAGCGCGACACACTCGAATCGGTAGGGCGCGCAGTTCCCGGAATTGAGATTGCGATTGTCGATGAAAATGGAAAGAGGTTGCTCCCGGGCGAGGCAGGAGAGATCATCATCACCGGAATAGGCATAATGCAGGGGTATTGGCGGCTGGAAGAGGAGACTTCTCGCGCCATCCGTGACGGCTGGTTTTATACCGGCGACGTGGGATATCTCGATGAGGAGGGATTCCTCTTCATATCAGGACGTAAGAAGGACATTATCATTCGCGGCGGAGAGAATATCGCTCCCCTCGAAATCGAGAACGTGCTCATGACGCATCCCGCCGTGGCCGGGGCAGCCGTCTTCGGAATTCCCGACTCGAAATGGGGCGAGATAATCGGGGCCGCCATCGTTGTGAAACCGTCTGCAAAGGTAAGCCCTGAGGAGCTTATCGAGTTCTGCCGCCAGCGGATTGCAAGTTATAAGAAGCCCGAGCGCATTTTCTTCACTCGCTCGCTTCCCCGCAACGCAGCCGGCAAAGTTCTGAGAAAAGATCTCAGGACCCTCTATGCCGTGGACTGACCCCAATTTCACATCTAGATAGAGGATTAAATTTGGGGACACGATGCTTCATCGTGTCCCCAATTACATTCCATTGCACCATGGCAGATGTCAGACTACTACGAGCATTCCTGCGGGCGACGCGCAAAAAGAATGTCGCATCGCCTTATCAGTTACGGGGGAAGCGACAGAGCTCACTAAGGCCCGGTCAGCCGAGCCAGATTGATTTTCGCTCTACCAGCATTTCATCAAGCATATCCTGAATCGTTTCGTGGACATCCTCCTGTAATTTGCTGACAAGTGTTTCTTTCTCGGCGGCTCCCTTTCCGTATTTCCCGAAACGAACAGGCTTCCCGAATTTGATTGTCCATTTGGATGGAAGCGGAACCAGTCCGAGCGGTCCCAGAATCGGCCATGAGGGAGTTATCGGGAAAAAAGGGAGCCCGAACGGCTTGCCGATCAATTTGCATTTCGCTATTACCGGATACGTCTCCTCGGCGCCCACAACAGCAACAGGCACAAGTGTGGCCTTGTTGCGCAGGCAGATTCTGATGAACTCGCCCTCCCCGAAATCCTGCAATCGGTATCTCTTATCATAGGGTTTTCTCGCCCCTTTGGTTCCTTCCGGAAATACGCATGCGAGTTGTCCATCATCAAGCAGGCGCTCGATATTTTCCTCACAGTCCCATACGGCGCCGATGCGCGTCATAAACGGCGACAGAAACGGAATCGAGCTGAAATCGTCCTCAACAAGAAAGCGCACGTTGCGATCAAAATTACTTTCCAGCCTGACGGCTTCGCTGATCATTATTCCATCAAAGGGGAGAAGGCCGGAATGATTAGCAACCAATAGGGTTTTGCCCTTTTTCGGTATATTATCGACACCCTCGGTCTCGATGCGCCAATAATTATGATAGAGCCATTCAAACAGCGGTTCGAGCCTTTCAGCATAGACGGGATCTTTGCCGAATTCATCCACATCCTCCGACCGGTTTCGCAGGCGCCGCCTTCCCATCGACCTGCCCAGTCTTCGCAGAAACAGGTTCTCGACCAATTGGCCCAACATCCCGCGTTCTTCTTCATCATCGGAAGACTCGGCCATGCTATCCCAATCCAGATCCTCTTCCAGCCAGTCAGCTCCGCTTTCAGACGCGAGATCAATCCGTCGCCGCCTTCGGCTTCTCGGCGATTGAGAATCATCCGAATCCCTCGCCTGTTCGTCGTTCTCGTCGGAATCGTACAAGGCTCCACCAACCCGTTTTTCGAACAGTCGGATTCGTTCTTCTATCTTTTCCTCTGTATCTCTCTCGGTTACTGGAATAGACGCTTTCCACGACGGTTCCAGCAACTTGACACGCCTCCGCGACTGCCTCTTTTTGCCGGCGTCGGCCGCAGCGGTTTTTGCGCGTCTCTTTCGGCCTGTCCCCTTCCTGGTTGCCGCATGCTGCGCCTTCCCGGTGGCGTCGACCCGGGCGAAGGGATCATTACCGAGGACTTTTTTTGGCACTTCTCAGAACCTCCTCGCTCAACTCTCGCAGCATTGCGGCCCCGGTGCTGCGAGGGTCGTACTCCCAGATGGTCAGGCCGTGGCTCTGAGCCTCATCGATGCGCACATTGTAACGAATGATCGATTTGGCGAGCCGATCGCCGAAATGTTCTTTGAGTTTCCCCAGAATTTCATTTGCGAGATTGGTATTGCGATACAGCGTGGGAACCACCATGGTTACACGCAGGTCGCGCCGGGAAAAATTCTCGCACGCGGAACGCATGGTATCCATTATCTCCGCGCATCCATCGAGCGCGAAATAGGTCAGTGAAACAGGAATGATTATCTCATTGGCGGCAAGCATTATATTGATCGTGATGAGTCCGAGCGAGGGCGGGGAGTCAAAAATCACGTAATCATAATTACGAAGACCGTCTAATTTCTGTTTGAGTTTCCATTCACGGTCACTCTCACCAGCAGCAAGAAGGGGGAAATCGATAAGAGACTTGTTGGAGATTATTACGTCAAGGCCTTCGATTCGAGTGGATTGAATCACATCTGCAGGGCGCAACCCATCCTCGGACAACAGGTCGAAAATGGTGCCGTCACTGTTGTAAACATCAATCCCCAGAGATTTTCCAACCTGGCCCTGCGGATCCATGTCGACCAACAGCACGCGCTGTCGCCTCTCGAGGGCTATATATGCGCCGACGTTAACGGCAAGGGTGGTCTTGCAGCTTCCTCCCTTTTCGTTTACAAAAGCAATCTTCCTCATCATAATGATGACCCGGAGTCCAGGCGGATTTTCCGGAGGCGTTTGCTCCCGGCAAATCCCAGGGTCGCTTCTCGCGTGGAGAATCGGGGCATGAATTGCAGATCCCGCTTCGCCCTCCTCCCGTCAGCCAGGCATGGGTAGCGTATATAATCCAGATGCGCTCCAGGCGCCTCCGCGGCATTGAAGAACCAGAACGCCGACGCGAGAGGATAAGCAATCGTATTAGCGAGAGGCAAATTGACCTTGCCCATCAGGCTTATTATCGTGCTCAAGGGAAGCACACCTTCCCCGACGATATTATACGCGCCGGAGCAATTTTTTTCAACTGCCGCAACGAGTGCGCGCACAGCGTCTTCCTCGTGAAGAAACTGCATCAGGGGATCGTAGCCAATAAGAGTAGGGACGAAGAGATGATTGAAATATTTCGCGGCTGTATTTCGAGCCCTCGGGCCGAGTATCGTCCCAAGGCGCAATACGGTGACAATGGCGCCAGGATGTGTATCCCTGTAGCGTTCGGCGAGGTTTTCCACCTCAATCTTATCGCGGATATAACGATAGTCCTTGTTACCATCAAGTCGATGATTCTCTTTCAGAAGGCCGGGATTCTTCGAAGAGGCCCCGTAAACACCGGTTGTGCCGGCTATTATTATTTTTCTCACGCCGGCGCTCGAACACGCATCAAGCAAACGCATCGTGCCGGATACTTCAAGCTCATGCGCATACGACTCGTCTCTTTTCGGTCCATGAAAAAAGGCAAGATGAATGACAGTATCGCAGGCGTGATCGCGAAATATTTCAGCGATACCATTATCGGCCCCGGGCTTTGTGAGGTCCACCCGGCAAAAATCCATCCGCTCCGTTGAAAGGACAGGCCTGTGAATGTCAAGAGCGAGAATGCGTTTCCGAATCTTCGTATCTTCCGTCAGGGCGAGTACGAGCCGCTTTCCCAGAAAACTCGATGCCCCCGTAATTGCAAAGGCGCCGCGGTTCCCGGCAGGCACGCCTTGCCTCCTCTTGGCATTTTTTATGGCCACCGCCCAGCCCCCTCCAAACCGCAACTGTGGTCGAATTTTTTGTCTGGCAGAATAGAAGTCCTATTAAATTTATCACCGCCAAAGGAATTTTGCAAGCATTCGTTTTCTCAGGAAATCCGCCTTTTCAGGAGCGATTTCGAAGACAGATAGAAAGCGGCGGTGTCGCGGCTCACAGGCGTCCAGCCGACCGGATACAAGAAAGGCGGGTCGCATCGACGACCCGCCTTTTGGCTAAAAGGACTATTGCCTTCTGCTACTTCTTTGCCAGGCTCTCCACTTTTTTCTCAAGCCTCTCTAACTTTCTGGCAAGTGAATCAATGTCTTTTTTTGAGGGAAGCCGGAATTTTTTCAGCGCTTTTTCGATTCTTTCGTCGATTCCCGATTCAAAGTCATTGCGGTTTTTTCTGG
>CAYZZY010000127.1:0-8014 GCA_964482745.1 uncultured bacterium | reverse complement strand
CTGCTTAAGCTTGATAGCGGCAAGCGGGACGGAATATTCAGTAAAAGCGTTTCCTCCACGACGGTCGATGTTCTCGGCCCGCGCCTGGGTAACGGGATCGTCAGGAACCTTGAAGGGCAGCTTCACAAGCACGATACATTCGAGCGATTCACCTTCAACATCCACACCTTCCCAGAAACTGAGGGTCGCGAAGAGCACCGATGTTGTATCGCGCCTGAACCGTTCGAGAAGGGTCGTTCGATTGTCATCGCCCTGCTTCAGTGCATTGATACCCATCAATCTTTCGAGTTCGGGCGCCAATGCCGAATAGACCGTCTCCAGCATACTGAAGGAGGTAAACAGGATAAACGCGCGCCCATGGCTGATTGTCAGGCATTTTAAAATCGATTGAATGAGTGATTCGCGATACCCTTGATCGTTTACGACAGGGATATCGGTGGGAATGCCGAGTATGGCCTGACTTGCGAAGTCGAAAGGTGAGGGAAGCGCAAGATAACTGATCCGATCGCCATCCGTCGCGTCGAGTCCTATCCGGCCCGCGACAAAATCAAATCGTCCCTCAACGGTCAGTGTCGCCGATGTGAGGATGACGGTCGGAAACTTGGAATACACCTGTTCCGCGAGGACCCGGCCTACTTCAAGCGGAACCGAAAATAGTCTGACCACATTCCACCTGCTTCTTAAATTGGCCTCGATCCAGCGAATACGATCTTCGCTGTCGCCAAAAAGGGCGTCCTCGATATTGCCTACCGTTAGATCCAATCGGTTGCACACAGCCTTCAACTCAATTCGCTCGTCAATAAATGCGGCCTCGTTTCTCATTTTCCGGCTGATCGATTCAAGCCTCTTTACAATCGATCCGACTCGTGACATAAAGGCTCGCAGATCAGAAAGCATATTGTTTACAGGAGGCAGGCAGTTCTCTTTCCAGTGCAGGTTGTGCTCAATGCCCGGCTCGATACGCAGTCGTACCTCGCCATTCGACCACTCGGATTGAGACGCAGTGAATGCGTGGATCGCGTCGAACGCCTCCCCTACCCTGTAATCCAGGTCCGATTTCATCGGGATTATTTCATTCTGTATATCAAGAATGATCTCATCGACCTCATCGCCAATGCTGTCCGTACGCAAAAGCTTTCCCTTAAGGACCGTTATCAGGCCACCCTCATCTCCTCCCTTTCGGCGATAGTGGACACGGCGGAGTAGACGGAGGAGTCCGATGCGTGTGACTCTAGCGCCAAAATATGATGTGGCCGAGTCCTCCACATTGTGGGCCTCATCGAGGATAATGCGACGGTAACCGGGCAAGACTGCTATATTCGAATAATTATCAGATGCGCTCCTGACGGAGAGGTCCGCAAATAAAAGATGATGGTTGACAATCAACAGGTCGGCGGAGGCCGCCTCGCGGCGAGCCTTGTTCACGAAACAATTCGAGAAATAGTCACATCGGGCATGGACGCAGGTGTCGCTCTCTGAGTTGACCTTCTCCCAGATGTCCGGCTTCGGTATGAAGTTAAGGTCTGACCGCGTGCCGTCGCGGCTCTTTTTGGCCCATTCCCTGATGGTGAGAAGCATCTCGCGTTCATCGGGTGTGGTGAGCAAATCGAATTCGTTTTCGAGCATCGCCAGCTTCCGCCGGCATACATAATTTCCGCGCCCTTTAACGAGCACGGCCTTGCACTGCAAATTCAGCGCCGACAGGAGTGTCGGGATATCCTTTTCAATGAGTTGTTCCTGCAGGTTGATTGTGTTCGTGGATATGACAACACGCTCCTTGTTGTCGACGGCCCAGTAGATCGCCGGTATCATGTAGGCGAATGTCTTCCCCGTACCGGTACCGGCCTCGATCGGGATAATACCGTTCTCGTTGAACCCGCGAGCCACTGCACGCAACATCTCAATCTGTTGCTCCCGGTGTTCGTATTTCTTGAGTTTTCCGGCGATCGGTCCATCCGGCATCAGGATCGCGCAGAGTTTCTCGATATCGAGCGGTTTAAGCTGTTCGTGCTCAAAGGCGGATACGACCTCATAGACTTCGGTGACCGCATTGTTGACAATATAGAATCCCACGCCCGCCCGGCCTATACTGCTGGCGATAGACAGATCGGCCGTCGAAGGATCCAGCGGACCGGAAGGATGATTGTGAATGACAACGTCGCCGGGTCTTGCCAGTTGCGTGATCGCGGGAACCGCTGCGTCGTTTCCGCGCGCAAGGGGAATCACTTTTATGACAATGCGCCCCTCGTCGGTGTTTCCAAGAAAGAACACCTCATTTCCGCCCGTTCCCTCAATCTCGGAACGCATAACGCCGATAGCGGATTCTGTAAACAGTTGTTTTGTGGATTTCATAGTCCTATTATGAACGATTGACTTGCTTCTATTATACGCACAAAGAGGTCACGAGGGAAGAGTGTCCGGTAGTAATGCAGCGAGGGGGCTCAGGAGGAATAATTATCCCAATCGCTTTTTTGCTTCCTCCGCCGCCGTAGTCCCCGCAATGACGGCCTCGGGGAAACTGGTGACAGGATCAAGATATTCGGCATTTGCGAAGAGGATGTTTCCATAAGGCTGCCCGAGCTTTGGGAACACCTCGGTAATATAGCCGGGATAAGGAACGCAGTAGTTTCTCATACGAAGGAACACATGAGCGGCCTCGACCTTCTCAATCGCGCCGGGGAAACGCACATCCAGTTCGCCCAACACCCGGCATGCCATATTTACCATCGCCTCCCTGTCCTGCGGGAGGTCGACGTCGTCAAGCGACATTTTGTTGAAACATGAAAGTATGTTTGGCCGACCGGCGCCTTTATCGCGGCTGAACCAATCCTGCACGGTGACGGCCTGCACCGTGCAATTCATGACGCCCACACGATAGCCGCGCTGGTATATCGGTTTGCGTGAACAAAAGTGGAACGTGGGATAACTGAATCTGCGCATCTGCCCCATTGCTTCTTTAAGTGCGGGCGGAATATCTTCAAGTATTTCTTTCGCAATGTTCGCTTCTGCATTTATGATTGCGGCCTTGGCCCGGACGGTTCTTACTTTTCCTTCGCGCCAGTATGTGGCAAGCACCCTCCCGTCCGCTTCATGACGGATTTTATAGACAAAGGCGCCTGGGAGCACCCGGCCCGGCTTTGCAGTTTCCACCTTTTCGGCAAGAGTCCGAGTAATCAGTCCCAACCCTCCGGGAAGCGAAGCAATCCCTGCGTCTCCGGCATAATCCTGCTTCTGTGCGGAGGAAATTGCATAATAAGCCGACACGTCACTGGTTCGCGGGTAGGGCTTGGCAAGCAGGTCATACCAGTTCCTGAATTCGGATGAGTATTTCTTCATGAATTCCGAGAATGGCACCTTATCGAGTTCGTTTTTTCTGGCCGCGCAGTCTATCCTTGGCATATCAATGAGATAGAACCGTATGATGTCGAGTTTCACGCGCCAGGGGACACGCATTCGCAAAAAGCCGAGAGCGCTGTAGGGATTTGCCACCTGCACATTTCCCGGAAAGACGACAATCAAAGGACTGTCGTCCCTCTCGGGCGACAGATTCAACTCCCGACACAAATTTCATACTGAATCGGCCCATGTGCCCGGTGTGCCGATGTATTGGCCGCCCAGGGAAAATGGAACGCCCTCCCATTCGCTATACGTCGAGTTGCCGCCGAATTCTGGAAGCGCTTCAAGCAGCAGTATATTCCTGTCCCTGAGACGATACGCGGCCGTCAGGCCCCCGGCCCCGCCACCGACAATGACGACCTCCACTTCGTGCTCCGGCGGCGGCATTTGCGATAGCCTGCCGTCGCGGAACATCCGGTTGGGGTTGTCCGGAAACACCTCGCCATGGAACGTGATCATGCTCTCCATCTTCTCGGGAGAGACTTTGCGTATATTTTGGGTCCCCGCACTGTTGTCGGCGATGGCATTGCTTTGATCGAGGAGTCCCATGCCGAAAGCGGCCATTCCGCCACTCGCCATTAGTGTTTTTTTGATAAATGAACGTCTCGATGTTTCCATATTCACCCTCTGCGACACATCTTCAGGTGTTACTTGAGGATTGCAATATTAACATATTATAGATCAGATACTTAAATGATTTAGAGGGTAATTACTATTTTGAACCCTTTTGATTGTTTTATTTTTTCCTGTCCTTGCTTGAGAATGACTCTATCGTAATGGAGAAAAACTCCAAATGACAATCGGTCGAGGCATCCAGCGCAATTTTGCATTCGAATTTTTTTTCAAGTTTTGCAATGGCCGATGACTCTCTCTCCTGGAGTTGCGCGATCACGTCCTTGTGCGCGGTCAATCTGATGGTCTTGTGATCGCTTTCCTTGCACTGTCTCTCCAACTGCCGGATTGCCTGAACCGCAGTCGTCGTGACTGATTTTACCCATCCGGTTCCGTCACAATACGGGCAGGGCTCGCAGAGGGAAGGCGTCAAACTTTGCTTCACGCGCTTGCGCGTCATTTGAATCAATCCGAGTTCACTTATATCATACACGTATGTTTTGGAACGGTCGTTCTTGAAGGCATCCTGAAACTCTTTGAGAAGCTTCTGCCGGTTGGAAATCTTTTCCATATCGATAAAGTCTACGAGTATGATTCCGCCGATATCGCGGAGCCTGAGCTGGCGTGCGACTTCTCTCGCGGCTTCCATATTGGTTTTAAAAACAGTGTCCTCCAATTTCTGCTTACCGGTGAATTTTCCTGTATTGACATCAATTGCCGTGAGCGCTTCGGCATGATCGATAACCAGAGTACCTCCACTGGGCAGCCTCACCTTCTTATGGAGCGCCATCTCTATTTGGCTTTCCAGATCGTATTTCTCGAACAGAGGGATGTGGCCGCGGTAAAGCTTTACCCGTGACTTGAGCGATGGCGCCAGGTTTTCGAGAAGATTCAGGACGGTGTCGTAGTCTTTCTTTGAGTCGATTGTGAATTTCGTAATCTCATCGTTGAAAACATCCCGCACGACACGGGCAACCTGCCCGAGGTCCTGATGCAGCAACGAGGGCGACGACATGCTTTCCATGCGGCGCACAGTCTTCTGCCATAATCCTGTGAGGTACTTAACATCGGCCTCGATCTCCTCTTTCCCCTTGCCTTCTCCGATGGTCCTCACGATCAGACCGAGGCCGGGAGGCCGTGCCTTGGCGGCAATCTTGCGAAGACGGTCCCGTTCTTTTTCTTCCTCGATTTTGCGCGATACTCCGAGGTGGTTGACCGTCGGCATGAGGACCAGATATCTCCCCGGGAGGGAGACATAGTTCGTCAGGCGCATTCCTTTCTGGCCGATCGGTTCCTTGGCCACTTGCACCATGATTTCCTGTCCGCGTTTAAGCAGATCGCTGATTCTTGTTTTATGTCTGCGCCTGGATCTCGGTCGAAACGCCTCCTCATCCTCACCTTCCTCAAGTTCCTCGTGGTATTCGTCCTGGACATCCGCTATGTCGGAGACATGGATAAAGCCGTTTCTTTCTTCCCCCGCATCGATGAACGCGGCCTCTATTCCGGGAACGACCGAATTTACCGTTCCCTTATAGATGTTGCCTACGATCCGGCGCTCCTCTGTTCTTTCGATAAAAAGCTCGGTCAGGAGGCCGTTCTCAAGAAGCGCTATTCGTGTTTCACGGGAGTCTACGCTGGCAACCAGTTCACGCTCAAGGCCGACTTCAGTCGCATCTTTTTTCTTCGTTCTCTTCCTTTTGGTTTTTCTCATCCATTTTCACCTTTGATGAGCGGTCATTCAATCTTAATTCAGTTCGTATTATCCTCAAGCATTTCGTACGCTCGGGCGACAGGTTCAGCGCTGCCTGGGCCACTTCCGATGCACTGCAGCTTCCCTGACCGCTCATGGAAATATCCACGTGCAGCCATCGGGAGTCGGCTTCTTCAGCCACTGTCGCTCCGGTGACAAACTGCCTGATGTCAACCGTCTTTCTCTTATCTTTGCGCACCCGCTCGATGATTGCGGATTCCTTCTCAAGAAATGCCTTGACGAGCGAGTCCGCAGTATCGGGAATTTCTTCTCCATATAATTCTATCACATAGCGGGCGGATGATGCTTGTGAAAGCTTCGTCGAGTCGGAAAGCACCCGCTCGACTCCCAGCACGTCAAGGCCTTTTGGCATAAAGGCTTCGAGTGTTTGCCTTAGTGATTTTTCGGGCATGTTTTCAGCCAAAACGATGTCGGCAACTTCGCAGTTGCTTTCATAGCCGAGTGGCAGCGGTGGACCCAGGCTGATTTTGGGGTGAGGGTTGAATCCTTGCGAATATGCCAGAGGAACATTTGCGCGCATGAGCGCGCGAGTGATGGCCCGTTTCACATCGAGATGCGAGATGAATCGGATACGGCCAAGCTTTGCGTATTTAATCCGATAAGTCCACATGTCCGCAAACCCCGCAGTCCAAACACTGTTCCCTGCAATCCGCCGTAAACTCCTCGGCATGAGAATTTCGCAGTTCATCCAGGAGATACGATTTTTTTACGCCTGTCATAATATGATCCCATGGAAGCGCATCCTCGTGACGATAAGGAAATCCTGTGACATTCTTAACGTCGATACCGCATTCAACCATAGCTTGCTTCCACGCATCAATATTCAGTTCTGAAGACCAGCCGTCGAACCTGGCTCCGTTCTTCCATGCGTTATAGATAAGCTTTCCCAATCGCCTGTCGCCTCTGGAGATTAGAGCCTCCAGGAGACAGAGTCGCGGCTTCCTCCAGCTTATCTTCACATCGCCATGTCGCACCTGAGAGGTGATTGCCCGATACTTCTCGTTGAGTTCTTCTTCGTCGATCACACTTTCCCATTGAAAGGGTGTGTGTGGCTTCGGGACAAAAGCCGAAAGACTCACATTCGTGCGGAATCGCTTCCCGCGCACTTTGCGACCCATTCTCCTGATCTTTCCAATCAGCGAGCCTATCGCTGCAATATCCTCCTCGGTCTCAGTAGGCAGACCGATCATAAAATACAGTTTAAAAACATCCCATCCCGCCAGCAACGCACTCTCAAACGACTCGAACATCTCCGCTTCGGTATACGTCTTGTTGATCACTCGTCTCAGTCTGTCGGTGGCCGCTTCCGGCGCAAAGGTAAATCCGCTCTTTCGGATCTCCTGGATTTTCTTCGCGATACCGATGGAGAAACTGTCAAGCCGCAACGACGGCAGTGAGATAGATATCCTGCGGTCCGAGAGGCAGCCCGTAAGCCTGCTGACCAGTTCGTCAATGTGACTATAATCGGTCGAACTCAGCGAGGCTAGCGTTATGCCTTCATATCCTGTCCCGGCTAATCCTTCTTCTACAAGGCGACAGACCGTTTCCACGCTCCTTTCCCGAACGGGGCGGTATGTCATCCCGGCATTGCAGAAACGGCATCCGCGTGTACATCCGCGCATTATCTCGACAATGAAGCGATCATGGACGGCCTCGATAAAAGGCACCGGAGGAGTAGTCGGAAAAGCCGCGGAGTCCAGATCTTTCACCCACGCACGAGACACTTTTTCGGGCGCGTCACTCATGGAGGCGATGCCGCAAAATTTGCCACCCTCATAGTCTGCTTTGTAGAGTGATGGAACGTATACACTTTCGAGTTGCGCCCATCGGGAGAGCAGATCCTCCCTCGATTTTCCGTTTTGCTTAAGCTCTTCAAATGTTTCCAGCAGGCGAACGATTGTCTCTTCAGCCTCGCCGACAACGAAAGCATCGATAAAATCGGCCATCGGTTCCGGATTAAGAGCGCATGGTCCTCCAGCGATTACGAGAGGATCTGATTCGCTCCGTTCCGCGGCAACTATCGGAATTCCTGCAAGATCAAGAGCGTTGAGGACATTGGTATAAGTCATTTCATACTGTAGTGAAAACCCAACGATGTCAAATTCTCGGATAGGCCGCATCGATTCCAGCGAATAGAGCGGGACCCCGTGGGCGCGCATCTGACTTTCCATATCGCCCCATGGACAGAACGTCCGCTCGGCCAGCCACGACGGATGCCGATTGATAATGTGATAG
>CAYZZY010000126.1:5031-8058 GCA_964482745.1 uncultured bacterium | reverse complement strand
GTTTGTGCGCGAGAACCTGAACGCGAACGGTGTGTATGACGGCGTCACCGAGACCAAGACCGTCCTGCCGTTGGTGTATCGGTCGGCGCTTCTCTATGGAGACCGCAGAAGCATCACGCTACGCGTCAGCCACGAGCTGTATATGGAGACCGACCAGGACGTGGCGATTGCGACGCAGAGGTTGGATTTCCAGCCGGTACAGGATGCGACAACCGAGCCGATCGTCGGACTGGGATATAACATAACTTCGTAAGAGGGGAGAGAAGGTAATTCGGGGACACGAATAATCATGTCCCCGAATTACCGCCTGCAATAAAGAAAGGAAGACGGGGATGGCAAAAATAATAAAAAGGCCGGAGAGAGTCTTTCTGGAGTTCCAGGGCGATTGTTACATCGGCGACGGCGTTGTCGCGCGCAAAGGCGACACGATCAGGGTTCCGGAAGAAAAGGCCGAACAACTGCTGAGGGATTTCCCGGATGAATGGGAGCGGGCAGGAACGCGGCATACCGATCCCGAAAAGACCCTGGAAAGTCCGAAGAATAAGGCGCAGAAACCCGGAAGGAAGAAACAGCAACAGGAATCCACAGATCCGTCGACGGGCTCAGGACAAGTTTACGCAGATTGAGAAGAAAAAAGCAGAAACAAAAAGGAATCTGTGAGAATCTGTGAAATCTGCGGATAGGAAAGGGGTCTTATTATGGCTGACCTGACAACATTGGCGAATGTCAAGGAATATCTTGATATCGAAGCCGATACCACGACATTCGATTCGCTCCTCGAACGGTTGATAACGGCGGCGAGCCGCCAGATCGAAGCATACTGCCATCGCAAGATCGACACGCAGAGCTACTCCGAGAGCTATGACGGTAACGCGAGTGACATCATCTTTCTCGCCCGCACGCCCGTTGTCTCCGTCAACTCGCTCTTGATCGACGGCGAGAGCCTGCAGGCTGAAGAATTCAAGGTGTATGACGATTATGTCCGGCTCGTATCGCGGTTGTTCACCGGCGGGGATCTCAATATCTCGATTGAATACTCTGCCGGCTATTTTGATGCACAGACCGAGTCGCCACCCGCCGACATCGAGGACGCCTGCATCCAGCTTGTCGCGTTCAAGTTCAACGTGCGCGGGAGCGACGGTCTGGCGGAAAGGCGTGTCAACCAGACCGCCGACTCCTTCGCGGGCGCCGCCATACCGCTTTCGGCGGCGATTATCCTCGATAAATACCGTATTCCACAGCTTGGCGTTGTATAAGGACCGGGATTATGAAAATGTCACATGTTCATTTTATATCGGGCACGGACTCAATTCGTCTCAGGGGACTGATCCCTCCGCAAAAGGATGAACTCGATAGAGGGCTTGCGGCCGGGGTGTCCGGGGGCGGCGATGTATATGTCAGCCGAAAGGGCGTGCCCTCGCTGATGCTGACACGCATGTTTGCCGGAGTACGAGAGGAAGATTACAAGTCGCTCAAGCAGTGGTATACGACCGTTTCCGAGGGAATGCGCAATCCGTTCCTGTTCATTGATTCCGATGGCTCGAGTTGCACGGTCCGATGGATCAACAGCGTGCTCGATTGGCAGAGGGACGCGGACAACAGGTGGTCCGGCTCGATGAGATTGCGCGTCGAGGAGTTTGAACTCTGAGGATATGGAATGAAGACGCTTACTCTGACAGCCGAGAGCCAATGCAGGAGCCGATATAACGAGCCCGTACTGCTTCTCGAAATCGACTGGTCCGGCACCGAGACCGGCCGATATGCCGAACGAGCCGTTTCCGCCGGGGGCCTGGGTTATTCCGGCATCATCCTCGAGGTCGGCCGTATACATTGCGTCTTCAGCGATCCCGCTTCCGAGTATAAGCCGGTCATCGTAAAGCTCTTCCCTCATGATGAATTGCGGGACAAGCTGGCCAATGCGTTTCCTGAAGGAAAACCTGCGCGAATAAAGCTCTTTTTCGAAGGTGCCGTCATGACGGACACGGTCGAACTCTTCTCGGGACATGTGGGAATGCTGATGGTCTCAAAACCCGACCGCATCGAGCTGCAACTCATTGGATTTTTCCGAAAATATGACCGGATGCTGCCGTGTGACATCCTTTCGCCTACCGATTTCCCAAAAGCCCATGCAGATGACATTGGCGCTCCTTTCCCATTGATATATGGCGAAACGCCGGGGCTGTCGACGCTGAGGGCAAGGGTAGGCGCGGCCACGAACCTGCGCGGCAGCATCCTTTCCACCGATACGACTATCGAAGTCGATGACACTTCCGGTTTCCCCTCATCCGGCGCCCTCCTGATTGAAGAGGAACAGGTCAGCTATACAGGCATCAGTGAAGAGGGATTCACCGGTTGCATCCGGGGCGCCAGCGGGACCGAGGCCGAGGATCACCTGAATCGCCGCGAGGTGATCGAGAACATGACGGAGCACATCTATCTTGTTGCCGGGCATGCATGCAAGGCGGTGGAAGACGTCAAAGTGGCCGGAGTGCCGGTCGATGAGGGCGCGTGTGCGGTTGACTGCAACGACACAACGCTGATTTCCGGGAGATCGCTCACAACGATCACATTCACAAATCGGCCCAGGGCGGTCCATTATTCGTCGTCGTCGCGCTTCCTCGAAATGCAGTTTGACGAAACGGCCGCCGGAAACGAGGCCGACAATCCGGATTACTGTTACGACACTTCGATTGAGGGCTTCGCGACGCTTGTCGCGAAGATTTCCGGTTCGCCTGATAATGACACGCTTCGCATTGAACAGACGACAGATGTTTCCGGGTATGGGGCGAAGTACGGCGAGATATTGAAAGCCTTCCTCATGGTCGAACATTTCGAGAGCGAGACGTTCGAGGACGACTATTTGAGCGCGCACATTGCCGGACAGAGCTTCCATCTCGCAAAACCGAGCGAGGAGGATACAACGGGCGGCGAAGGCGAGGTTGATATCGACCACGGCCACACGCATTCGATCACGGGCGAGCACACGCATGAGATGACGGTAAAAAAGGAACCGGTTTTCACGAATCA
>CAYZZY010000126.1:1625-5021 GCA_964482745.1 uncultured bacterium | reverse complement strand
ACCATATTATACAGATTGGCGGCTCGACCGGATTATGGTCCGAGCTTGACGATATTGCCGGGCAGAACCTGAACAAAAGCGGATTCACCACAACTCCGAGCACGGACAGGAGCCTGCAATGTTTTGTCGAGTCGACGACCTCGAAAGGCAGTGTCGAGAAGATCCAGTTTTGCTGCAGGCGGGGCGAGAACAACATGGCGGGCTCGTTCTTTCTGCGCTTTTATTTGAATGGTAATCTGGAAAAAACCTATTCGATCAGCGGCACGTCATCACCGCAAACATGGAAGTCGGGCTGGGAGACAATCGAAGGGCTCACATGGGACGATCTGGACAATGCAAACACATACACGTTGATAACTCCGGCTTCGGGAAATTCGCAGAACATTCGGCTCTTCGGGGTCTGGTATGAACTCGAATATCTCGAGCAGCCGGATACCTATGAGGGGACGGGCGTCAAGGACTCCTCCGACGTGGCCGGGTATGCCGGCAACAATGCCCACGTGATCAGCGAAAAACCCATCAGTTCAACGTCCGTTGTCGAGGGCATCGACATAACCGGTCTTGTCGCCGGAGATTGGGGCTGGTTCAACAATCGGGAGATCCGGGTCGACTACAACGTTGTAGGGGCTGATGACGGCGTAACGGGGTATCTGTTGCATTTGTGGCTCGAGATTGAGTATTCACCGTTCGAAGAGGTTGTCAGCGATGAGGTGACATGCACTGCCAAGGGTATCGAAACCGCCGGCGATGGAACGGGAACATTGATTGAAAATCCGGCCGATGTCCTGAAGCACATACTTGTGGAACTTCTCGGGTTCGACGAAGGCACGTTTGTGGATATCGATTCCTTTGCTGCGACGCGTGATTGCCTTGAAGCCATTGACGGGCAATTTGGATTCGCACTTCTCGATCAGACAAGAGCATCAAAACTGCTTGGAATGCTTGCCGAACAGGCCCGGAGCCGTCTGGTGTTTGACTCCGGAAAGTTTCGACTGGTGTATCGATGGGACTCGCCTGGCGAGGCCTGCCGGATTCTCGAATCATCTTCACTGGTTCTCGATTCTCCCGATGTTCGGCACAAAGGACTTGACAGCGTGTTCAATAAGGTCATCGGCTATCATTCCCGCGATTACTCCAGGAGCGGTGGACCGGCCGATATGTACTCTCGCTATGCGTCCGCCGAAAGCGCTTCAAGCCAGGCCATATATGGGATACGGGAATCCCAGCGGGAATTGTTCGCCGTTCGAAGCGATGAATATGCCCAGCATCTGGTCGACTTTTTTGCTGCAAGTAATCCGGAGCCGGTCCGCCGGTACAGATGGAGGTCGTTTCTACGGGATGTCGATCTGGAAAGAGGGGACATCGTGGAATTGTGCGATCTGGAAGCGGACCTTTTCAAAGTAAAAGGTGAGATCGTGGAAGCCTCATTTATTCCGGGGAACGGCGCCGAACGAAGACTTGACGCAATAGGCTTTGCGGCGGAATTGGAGCAGTATACATTGTTCTGGTCGGCGTCCGGCGGAACATATGTCCGGTTCGCCGGCGGTTCGATCTATTTCATAGTCCGGCGTGAACTGGCGGCGCGTCTTACGAACGACGGCATTTTCTATATAAGAGGTTTTATAGTCGGCGATCAATCGCTTCCGCCGGCGTCGGGCAATCCGATCGAATACGATTCTGCCCGCAATGCGATCGCGTTCGCGCTCTCCGATAATGCCCGCGTGATGGAGATTGATAATGACGGCAACATCCTCTTGCCGATATCCGAAGAGACCGACCAGGGCTCGCTCATACCCGGGGGCACGCCGGACGCAATAGAAAGCGACGCATCAAAAGTATGGTTCAATATCGGATCCACCAGGTGCGCCGAGGTGACCTCTTCGGGCCTGCTGAGGGTTCCAAAATATATTGTCGAGAATTGTAGCTGGGAGTTGCTGTATGGATAAACGAAAGGTGTCAATTCACCACAGAGACACAGAGAACACGGAGAAAGACAGAGCCAATGAACCGCAAAGGGTCGCAGACCCGAGCGACGAAGCAATCTATGCATCATGTTGAGATTGCTTCGCTCGCAATGACTGAGTTAAGAAATTGCAGCAGAAATTTAAGGAACTAAACGTGAGCAGTACAGAGCAGCATGCATGTTGAGAAAGGGGATTAAAATGAAAAAGCTTATCAGTTTCTTTTACGTTCTTTGCTTTATTGCGGTTCCGATTGTCTTTCCTGTCTGCGATTTTGCCAACCAGGCGGCGATAGCGGCCGCGTACGATTTCCGGGCGACGACCGGCGTGTATGCCGGTGACGTCGTGGTGTGGGATTCCACAACCGCTTATGGAGTGGCGACCACGACACTCGAGGCGAGCGGGGAAGTTGCCGGCGTATCCGCGGAAACGGTGGGGGCGGGAACCGATTGCACTATCCGGCAAGATGGCGGGAGAGTAACGGTAAATGTGACGGGTTCGGTCGCCAGGGGGGATTGGCTGATAACTTCGTCAACGGCAGGAAAAGCGGCAGGTGTCGATTCGCTGCAAATCGGTGTGTTTGCGCGCGCGATTACGGATAGCGGCATTCCATCCGAAGGCCGGGTTTATGCAAGCATCAACCTGGGGTTGATGGGGCATGGCGGGTCCGGCGGCGCCCCGACAGATGCCTGCTATAGCGTCACACAGGCACACCCGGGCCTGACAAACGAAAAGATTCATCCTAACACCGGCAGCCCGGACTTCGATATTGAACACGCGATATCCGATGTGTCCGGCCTCCAGTCCGCACTCGATGGAAAACTCGACAAAGCCGGCGGAACAATGACCGGCGCTCTTATTTTGGCGGCGGACCCAGGTCAGGATATGGAGGCCGCCACAAAAAAGTATGTCGATGACAATGGAGGCGCCGGCGAGGCAAATACTGCGTCAAACCTCGGCTCAGGAGTGGGGGTGTATGAAGAGAAAAGCGGCGTCGAACTGCGTTTCAACAGCCTTGCGGCCGGAAGCTCGAAGGTGTCCATCTCTGAAGACGATCCCAACAACGAAATCGACATCGATATTGTAGAAAGCGACATCGTCCACCAGAACATTTCCGGGGCAGGCACAAGGCTGCATTCTGAAATCGATACTCATCTGGATTCGATCTCCAATCCTCATTCGGTGACTGCGTCTCAGGTCGGCGCGATAGAAGATATTGCCGATGCGGTTGATGAGACACATATCGACTGGGGTGGGGGCGCGAACCAGGTCAGCGCCGACGATGTTCCCGATGGAACGACGAACGTGATGGTGACTGCCACGCAGGAGTCCGATTGGGATGGTCATTTAGCGGCTGAAAATAATCCTCATTCGGTGACCGCGTCTCAGGTCGGCGCGATAGAAGATATTGCCGATGCGGTTGATGAGACACATA
>CAYZZY010000126.1:0-1525 GCA_964482745.1 uncultured bacterium | reverse complement strand
TCGACTGGGGTGGGGGCGCGAACCAGGTCAATGCAGACGATGTTCCCGATGGAGCGACAAATGTGATGGTGACTGCCACGCAGGAAACAGGCTGGGACAACCATCTTGCCGGCACAGGCAACCCCCATACAGTCACCCTTGAACAGGCCCGCACGGCGGGTGGCACGCTGTCGGGGCCGGTCGATTTTGCCGGATACAGCGCCGTCAGGATGGCATGTGATAATGGAGCGAGCTTTCCGGCTTCGCCCGGCCAGGGTCAATGGTTTTATCATACAACCGCCAACACGCTCTATCAATACAGCGACTCGGCCTGGATACCGATCGTTTCGCATGGCTCGCTTGATCTTTATGTCGATGGAGCCAACGGAAGCGATTCGGCAGGGCAGGGGTATGGCCCCTCCTCCGACGCCACCGCGACGGTCCAGTACGCGATCGACCTCATCCCTCCCGTTTTCTCCGGCGATGTAACGGTAAACATCTCCGCCGGTGCCTATGGCGAGACCGCCACCGTACTTGGAAAACAGCCGGGTGGCAATTACAGCATAACAATAGGGGGAACTCTTTCCGAGGGATCGGAGCTGACGGCGTCGACCGGTGTAATAGGAGACCAGGGGACACAGGGAACGATCACGGCTTCCGGCGCGGGCTGGTCATCTGACGAACACAAGCTCAGGTGGATCAAGTTTGAGGATGATACCGTGACATCCTCATTGCAGGGGGATATCCGGGTGGTCTACGCCAACACGTCCGACACCCTGACAATCGTCGGCACGTTCGACGCGCAACCCGCAAGCGGCGACACGTTTCGTATCTGCATGCAGGGAACGACCATCAACAACATCTCCCTCGGCAAAGGCCAGAAGAATATCATTGTTGAAAAAGTGAAGACCACGGCAGGGATTGGCGCAGCCGCCTACACCGAACAGAACCTCAAATATTGTCATATTTACCATTCGACGGGGCTGTCGATAGCGCCAACGACATTTGCATATCTTCAAAGCGACACATGTGTATTCGAGAACATCCGAATCTCCGTCTCCAATCGCTCCCAATATTTCACCTACCGCGATTACCACTACCACGGCACGAGTACAACCGTCCTCTACGCATACATGAACTCCTCCATCACCATTCGCCACGGCACCGTTGTTGATGGAGATGATAAGGCGAGGAACGGCCTTCAGGTCTGGGAAAATTCATTGCTCCAACCATATAGTACAGATAGCAATGGATGGAACAGGATAGAGAATTGTAATACCGGCCTATATGTCTTTACTGGAGGTGGCACAGAGCAGACAAATGACATTATTTTTTCAAATAATAATATAGATAAAAATGTGGACGCGAGCACGTATGCATGGGATCAGACACAATGAAATATTTTGATAGAAGATTCTTAAAACAGTCCCCGATCCGTGTATAGGAAGAATTTATATGTTGTCGATAAGTAATTTGTGTATCAGGTTGAATGAGGATGCCATTTCTAAATATACTCAAGATCATGGAAAGAAGCCGCCTACAGTTC
>CAYZZY010000125.1:0-8063 GCA_964482745.1 uncultured bacterium | reverse complement strand
GTTCAGACCGACGATTATAGAGCCTTAAGGAAATACTATGAAGCCGGCGTCAACCTCATGATCCCGCCGACCGACGAAAAGGCGGCGTTTAGCATGCTGGAGGAGGCCATAGCAATTAAAGGCGATGAAGCAATCTATCGCAGATTGGCCGCGATGATGCTTTTGCGAGAGGGTGCCACATCCGCGGCGTCGGAACACTTGAAGAACGCGCTGACATGCGTGCAAAGCCCAAGCGAACTCGCCCAGGCGCATCTGCTTCTCGGTTTCGCGAACGACCTTCTCGGCAAGCGGGACGACGCGGTAAGCTGCTACAAAGAGGCTCTGAAGATCGCTGAATCTTCGAATGACGATATCCTCTCATGCGTGAATCGTTTCGTGGTCATCGACGCGAACAAATATTCGCAGACTCCATTCACATCGGAGAACGCAAAAAAAATCGAGATAAGCTTCGAAATCACAGGCAAATATGATCTATAGACATCAAGTGAAAAAGGCATCCCGTTCGAGAAATAATCGTCACACCACTCCAAACCAAATGCGGAGGGAAATCCAATGCCCAAAATTAATGTCACTGACATCGAAATGAACTACGAGTGTCTGGGTGAGGGCGATCCTGTTGTGCTGGTGACGGGATACGGCGCGGACCTGTTTCAATGGGCGCTGCAGGCGCCCGAACTCTCGCAGAAATACACGGTCTATATGATAGATAACCGCGGGGTGGGCCTGACCGACAAGCCCGACGGCCCGTATACAGTAAAAATGATGGCCGACGACGTCGCAGGTTTTTTCGACGCGGTCGGCATCGAAAATGCCCACCTTGTCGGTCACTCGATGGGCGGGATGATCTCCCAGCGGTTCGCGCTGGATTATCCCGAGAAACTCAAAAGCCTTACGCTCGCTTCGACAACGTGCCGGGTGCCGAAGGGCGCGGAACTCATGCTGATGTTATGGACCGACATCCTGGAAAAGCTAGGCAACGAGGCCTTTGTCAACAACGTCATCGGATGGTGTTTCACATTCGATTATGTCGATAAAGAATATGACACCCTCATGATGATGAAGCAGGCGATGCTGGAACATTTAGACGAAATGCCGCTGTTGCCCGGACCGTTCCGAAGCCAGTGCGGAGCAGTAACCGGCTTCGACGTTTCCGATGAGATCAAGAGCATAAATGTTCCCACAATGGTGCTTGTCGGCAAGAACGACATCCTCACGCCGCCTGCGTTCTCAGAAGAAATCGCGGGCAGAATCCCTGGCGCATTTCTGAACATCATCGAGGGAGGACATGCATACAACCAGGAGGCTCCTGCCGCATTCAACCAGGCATTGATGGAATTTTTTGGGAAGAATTAATCTTCTGTAGCTGCAACTGCGGGGGCATGGCGCGCCATGCCCCTACATAAAGCCATGAAATGCGTCACAGGATTCCAATGATCGTACAAGTCATAGAAGCTTCAAGAGATCAACAGCCTATCCTTGAACGGCTCATGCAGCTCTATCTGTATGAGTTCAGCGCGATTGATGGCTTCGACGTCGGCGGGAACGGCCTGTTCGAATATCAGGCCGGTGCTCTCGATTGTTACTGGACCGACGCGGACAGATCACCATTCTTCATCTACGTTGACGACCAGCTCGCCGGATTCGTTCTCGTAAACGCATACACGGTTCTTGATGAAAACAAAGGCGGTAAATCGATTGCCGAGTTTTTTGTCATGGGCAGATACCGGAGACAAGGCGTGGGCAAGCAGGCAGCCTTCTATCTTTTCGACATGTTTCGGGGAAAATGGGAGGTGCGACAGATCAAGAAAAACGAGGCCGGTCAAATGTTTTGGAGAAATATTATCGGCGAGTATACGGGAGGACGCTTTAACGAAACCGTGCTTGACAAAGAGTCATGGCGTGGCCCAATACAGAGTTTTGATAGTAGTGTGTAAAAGGATCGCGCTTGATATTTGGGTTTTCTCCGTGTTCTCTGAACTACTTGCCTTTAATCTCATGATTTTCATTTGACCTCGATCTTAAGATATGTGTATGTAATCTGTTGCGTTTTGTGCATGCCGCACCTTGAAGATTCTGATGGTCCGTGATTCTGAAATTTCAAATACGAATAAATTTGAACCTACAAGACGTTGGAAGTCGGTATTATCCGGATGAATCGGCTTGTATCTGCAACTCCGAAGTTTTCTCTCTTTGCGGCCTTTGCGCCTTTGCGGTTAAATCGTTCTGTTCTTCTCCGTATTCTCTGTGTCTCGAGTCTGCAACCCTTCATGGTGAAAAGAAGAGATTGCTTCGTCGCTCCACTCCTCGCAATGACAACTTTTTTATTGCGATAACGCCCCGAGATGTGTCCCTATTATGAATAAAAGCCATCCGCAAAAACAACCGCGCGCGACGGCTTTTCTGCCATCGCGCGCGATATCGTGTCTTATGCCGGTATCTGCAATTAGCCTCTCACAGAACCATCCTTGCTTCTATTCCGCTTCGGCCGCGGCACGTTCCGCGATCTTACCGCGGGTCTCCATCACCAGTTCCATCACACGGGCCATACCCGCCTCTTTGCTTGACTGATCAGCCTCTTCGCGCTTCGCCACACGAACGTATCGGGGATCGGTCTCCCAATCGTCGGAGTGTTTTATACGCGGATCGCCGGCGCCGGGGAATCCCATGAAATGCGTCGGGAAAGCGCGCATCATGAACGTGACGATGAGATCCTTGTCATACTGCTCCATCAATGATGGACGGTTGTAATAGACCTCGTTCTCCGCCGGTCCGAGACAAATCCCGATTGCGATTTCGCATTCTGCCAGGTAGCCGAGGGCCTGTGAAATCGCGCCGACCGAAGCCATCGCGCGGTTTTCGATATTGTGTTGCGCGGCTGTGGCGGCTACGTAATCCATAGCAACGCCCGTATCGATAGCCTTCCATACACAGACCGGGCCGGGAGTGCCGAATGCGCTCGGCCTCGTGAAATCCGGCGGCTTCTCGCGTTCCGCGGCCACATGCTTGTCGTGCTCTGCGCAGGTCGCGAATCCGCATGCGCCACAGTCCCAGTCGAGCCCGGAATTTCCAAGCCCCTTGCCCCCGATCAGCATGATTACGGGCAGTGTGCCCTTATCCTTGCATGACTGCAGGGTCTTATTGTCGCCAAAACAGACAGTGTTGTCCTCGCCGAGGATTCCGAGCACCTCGATGAGAGGGTTAAGGTCCTCTCCCGTCAGTATCTCGATTTTCAGCTCCATCGTCCCTGTCATCTGTGGAGCTTTGAGGGCTGCAATGGCGCACATTTGAGCCGCCGAAAGAAGCCCCTCATTGGCCAGCTTTTTTCCGTCGTAATACGCCATGTCTTAACCCTCCTTTCCTTCGCCACCGTCAGGGTTCAGCGGGTCCCATAGACGGTAAGGCAGCCAGTTCACCATGCGTGAGATTACATACTTGCTGCGGAGCGAGTCAATCACCCGTGACATATTGTGCATATGATAATCGGGCAATATGTCGACAAATGGGCTCTTGCCTTTTCCGGCCACGGGTACGCCCACCACCAGCGGCGACTTCGGGCAGTAGCCGATCTTCTGGCCCGCTACGCCTACCGACATAAACGGGCGCGCGTCGACAAAAAGGCGGTTCGCCATCATCAGCGCGGAACCCACGGCCCAGCCCATGCCAAAAACGTTAAAGGTGCACATGGGGCCGTCAACGAGCCAGTCTTCATGAACCGGCTCGGTCGGGTCCAGAACGCCGTAGCGGGCGCCGCGGCGCTTGTAGACGAACTGACATCCCTCGCTGCCACCACAGTGGCCGCAGCCCGTATCGAACGGCTGGAGGGCGGCTAACGCGCCGATGAACAGGATGGCGTCGGATTCGCGCACCATGGCCGCCTCATATTTGAACATTCTTTTCCACCGGTTGTTCTTGGGCTTCAGCCTTGCCAGCTCCTCCATCTTCTTTGCGACTTCATCCAGCTCCTCCGCCCCGTACACGATGTGGCATTCGGCCATCTGTACACCGCCCTGGCTGGGCGCGGTGATCGCGGCGTTCGCCATCAGGCGCGCGATGTCGATGACGGTCTCCTGCCTGGTCAGATCATTTGGAGCATTCGGGGGCCATTCCTCAATGTAAATATCCGGCATCTCCACTCTCCTTTTGCAGTGCTTCTATTTATGCGATGCTTTTTCGCCAACTCCGAAAATTTCTGTTCGGCACAACCCAAAATCCGGACATCACCTCCCCAACCTTAGGCTGATTCATTATTCTCTAGAACCCAAGGAACAATAGGAGCATCGGACCACCTTTTTCCGGGAGACAAGAATGAAATCGCACGGCTTTCAGGATAGCACAATCTCATCAGCGAACGGATTATATCACGTCTGTTGCGGATGGACAAGATTTCTCCGCGAACAGGCCGAGTGTCCGAGTCCGGGAATCGGTCACACTTGGCCGCATTCTATCATATGCTCAGAAATTTCGTCAACGATCCAATTTCATCCGAGAAGGGGAGATAAAGAATGAGGGCACACTCATCCCTCGAGATGGTGAGAAAGAAAGGCGAGCGCCGGCAAGTCGGCATTTATTTTCCCGATACCGGAGCAGTTCCCGCCGGGACCGGGACGGCTGACAGAGTTTCGGCTGAAGGAGCGCCTGGCGGCCTGAGCGATTCCAGCCGCTCGTTTGCATATCTGGCCCACAGGCTGTCGGGGAGAAGTTCGACTGTCTTTTCATACGCCTCGACGGCGCTCTCTTTTTCCGCCGTCCTTTCGAAACAGAGACCGAGTCGATAATGCGCGCGCGCGGCCACAGGACTGTCGGCCCGGTTTAGAATGAGTTTCTGATAGGTCTCTATCGCCTCTTTCCACTGGCTCATCGATTCCTGGCAGTATCCGATGGCCTCCATTGCGGACGGCGCCAGCAGGTGGCCGCCGTTTTTCTTGAGGAATTCCTGAAACGCCTCCAGTGCTTCGTCGTAGCGGCCATTCTCATAAAGGATATTTGCCGCCTCGTACGCGGCAAAGCGGCCGGCCGCTGTCTTCGGATACTCGGCCGTCACATTCCTCAGCGCCGCAGTCCTCTCAGAGGGCAACTCGATGTGAGTTGTCTGATACAGCGCCCAGGATGCATCGGCCGAGACATTCTGAGACTGGAGACGCCAAAAGAAAACGATGGCGAACACCGCAAGCACGCCGAGAGCGATCAGCGCAATGGGCAAACGGTTGCGGATGCAGAAATCGACCACACCCGCCATCGTTACGTATACTTTATCCTCTTTGAGGTCTCTTCTTGTTACTCTCGGACCTGCTGCCATTATTCTTTCTTTTCGTTATGGCGTTCGCTGCGCCGCCTTTGGGAAAAAGGAGATCTGGGCCACTGTGCCACGCGCCTTGGGTAAGAGCGTCACAATTGCGGATTTCCCCTCTTTTTCAAAGAAAAGCAGGATATTGCCATATTCTGTCATATTGAGGAGAGACCAGCCATAGCGCGGCATCTCATCAAGATAGAATTGGGCCACGTCATTGATCCGCTCTTTGCCCACATATTGAATCCTGCCGACTTCGACCACGTTGTTTTGGAATACGAAAGAGCTTTCGCGGGCAAATTCAAATCCGGCCGGGACGGGAATGTCGGCAATTCGAAAATCAGGTGCGAGCGGGATGCCCACTGCCACATCGGCGGGCGGTTCGGACCCGGACCCGGTCATCGCCGTCTGTCTCGAACAGCCAACGGCAAAGGGAACGAGTGCGCAGATCACCATCGTCAAAACGAGCTTCAGCCTCATCTCCAACCTCCTTAGCTTATGACTTTCCCCATGAGCTTATGAACGAGTTGCAGGGAGTGAGCGGCCAGTTGCTCCGAGAAATCCGCATCCAGCCCCGCCCCCAGAATCGTTCGTTCCCTTACGCCGGCGCTCAGAATATCTCCGGGAGAATGCGTATCGGAATTGAGCGCCATCGATGCCCCCACCTCGCGAGCAAGCCGCGCCACATGACCGTTCGTCATCCCTTGCGACCTTCGCGTCGTGATCTCAAGGGTGACGCCCCGCGCATGCGCAAGCTCGACTTCCTCTCTGCTGATGAGGCCCGGATGCGCAAGTATGTCCACGCCGGCCTCAATCGCCGCCCGATTCGTGCCTTCCGCCACCGGTTCCGAAATGGTCTCGCCGTGGACAACAACGATTCGGGCTCCCAGAGAACGCGCCCGGGCGGACAGTTCGGCAATCATGGCAGGGATGACATGCGTGAGTTCAACTCCCGGCATCACACATATCGGCAAATCACTCCTTGAGTTGAAATCCTCCGCCACCCTGCAGGCCGCAGCGATCAGCGACTCCAAATTTGAGGAGTCCGCGTGATCGGTCAAGGCCATCGCCTTATATCCCGCCGCAATGCATCTATGCACAAGTTCGGACGGCAATAACACGCCGTCACTCAAGAACGTATGCATATGCAGATCAACGAGCGGTTGTTCTGTTACCATCTGAAAACCCCAATGTCTTGTGGTGATTATACCACGACACCACTAAATAGTCAAAAAGCCTCCCATGAGCCGAATTCGCCGCAATAATCGCGGAACACGCCAAACGGAATGCTGAACCATACAGGAGAATTTGATATTACTTCGGCTTCAAGTCGGGCATTTCCTTTTCTCTGTCCCAGGTCCTGTCAGTCACACCCTGCTTTTTCATATCGGTTTTTTTGACCCGCAGGGTGCCCGTGCGGGGAATATCATCGACCACGTCGACATACCGCGGAACCATGAAGTAGGCCATATTCTCGACACAGTGTTTCATGAGTTCCTCGAGGTCAAGATCGCTTCCCTCTTTGGCCTTGATCCAGACCATGACATCGTCCTCGCCGAGTTCTGACGGGACCCCGAAGGCAGCGCACGCCACAACGTCCGGATATTTCTCGATAATGTTTTCGACTTCCCACGACGAGATGTTCTCGCCCCTGCGCCGCATGGAGTCGGTCTTGCGATCGACAAAATAGAGATTCTCCTCCTCATCGCAGTAGAAGAGGTCGCCCGAATGAAGCCATTCGCCAATCACCCTGCCGGTGGACGCTTCCGGATTCTTATAGTACTCGACCTTCCGACTTCTCTCGCCGGTGACTTTTGTGACCAGTTCACCGATCTCGCCCTGCGGCACGTCATTGCCATTGTCATCCACAAGCTTCCATTCAGTGCCGGGCAGAGGCTTGCCGACGGAGCCGACCGGGGCGGTGCCGAAGTTGAAGATCATTACGCCGCCGCCGTCGACCGCGCCGTAGGCCTCCCATATCGTCACGCCAAACCTCTCCTCAAACGGCCTCCAGAGATTCGCCGGGCATGCCGCCGAATTTACCAGGCGCACGGGATTGTCGGCATCATCGGGCTTCTCGGGCTGCTTCATCAGAATAGGTATCATCGCCCCCAAACCATTAAACTGGGTCGCGCCATATCGTTTTATCGGTTCCCAGAATTTTGATGCGGAGAATTTCTTTTCCAGTCCAAAGGGAACCCCCCTGCACATGGAGAAGCCGGCAGTCAGGATCAGGGCGTTGGCGTGGAACAGCGGCAGACACGTATAAAGCACGTCATCGGGTTGGACGGTAAACGATGAAAGGGCCAGAAAGCCCTGCACGTTCCCACCGCCGACCCTGTTCACGGTCCCCTTCGGGAATCCGGTGGTCCCCGATGTGTACATAAGATAAGCGAGGGCTTCAGGATCGACAGTGTAGTCAGGGCTGTCCGGGGAGGCATCGAGAAGCTCATCAAGATCCAGCGTTCCCGGCGGCAGGGCAGCGTCCGTCGTGCGGTGCACGAACACTTTTTCGATGGCGCCAATGGGCTCGCCGAGTTCGGCGATCCTCGGGAACAGGGTATCATCCACGACGAGGTACTTGACGTCCGAATTGGTGAGGATGTATTTGAGCCCGTCTCCCTTCAAGGCCACGTTGATGGGCACGCTATAGAATCCTCCGCGCGGCATTCCATAGAAAAGATAAAGGTACTCGGGACAGTTGGTCATAAGAAGAGCAACGCCGTCCCCGGGACGGGCGCCCTGTTTGGCCAGGCCGTTGGCCGCCCGGCATGTC
>CAYZZY010000124.1:0-8113 GCA_964482745.1 uncultured bacterium | reverse complement strand
ATGACCCGCTGTGGTTCAACTCCGCGGCAAGGCAGGCTGTTATCTGGACTCGGAAAGAACTGGATCCCAAAAACAGGGATTACCTGCGTTCACTTCCGGAACAACTCGTCATCGATGATAACATTCTGCTTTCCCACGGGTCGCCGGAAAACCGAGACAACTATATTCTGGACTGGATGGACGCGATGCGTCAATTCGGCGTTCTGACCAAGATGCCAATCAATATTTGTTTTTTCGGGCACAGTCATCTGCCCGCCTTGTTTGCGTATCGCGGATACAATCATGATCTTGGACAATGTGGCAAACATTCGCTTAACAAGGACAATGTATACCTGATCAATTTCGGGGGGTTGGGCCAGCCACGCGATGGTGATCCACGTACCTGTCTCGGCATCCTGGACACTGAGGAGATGACGGCCGAATTCATAAGGCTGAAGTATGATGTGATCAAGTGTGCGAGGAAGGTCGAAAAAGCCGGATTGGATTCATATCTGGCGGAAAGGTTGCTCGCCGGCGTTTAGGTATAGGGACACCGGTGTCAGCCCAGTGAGGGCGCCTGATGCGGAGTGCAAAGGTAAAACGCAAAACAACGGAAACTGACATTGAAGTAGGGCTTGTTATCGAGGGACGGGGCGCGTACGACATTAGCACGGGTATCGCATTCCTTGATCATATGCTTTCTTTGATGACTCGGCATGGACTGTTTGATATAACCATAAAGGCGAAAGGCGACCTTGAGATTGATGCCCATCATACGGTTGAGGATGTGGGACTCTGCCTTGGAGAGGTGTTTACCGAAGCGCTGGGAGGCAAGGAGAAAATCGTAAGGTACGGATCCGCCCGCGTGCCAATGAATGAGGCGCTTGCACAGGTGGACGTCGATATTTCATCCAGACCTTTTCTGGTGCTCAATGCGGAATTGCCAAGGACAAAAGTGGGACCGGAGTTTGACGCGGAACTTACGAATGAGTTTCTCCACGCTTTTGCCAACTCGGCACGAGTGACGCTGCATGTTAACCTCATGTATGGGAGCAATGTGCACCATTGTATAGAGGCGATATTCAAAGCTCTTGGGCGCGCGCTTTCGCAGGCTGCGGCGCTTGATGAACGCATAGAGGGCGTGATGTCCACAAAGGGAGAATTGTAAGCCGGTGATTGCGATAATCGACTACCAGATGGGTAATCTGCGGAGCGTGCAAAAGGCATTCGAGCACGAAGGATTCGAAACCCATGTCACCGATGACGCTGCCGTCATGATGGATGCGGACGGAGTTGTGCTTCCGGGCGTGGGCGCCTTTGGAGATTGCTATCGGGAGTTACGATCACGCGGGCTTGTGGATCGGCTGCTGGAATGGATCGATTCCGGTCGCCCCTTCCTTGGTATTTGCCTGGGCCTGCAAATACTGCTTACGCGCAGCGAGGAGAGTCAACGCGCGCCGGGTCTCAATGTTATTCCCGGACAGGTCAAGCGTTTTCCCGCAGGGGATCTGAAAGTCCCGCACCTGGGATGGAATCGGGTAATGTATTCCGATGATGGCAACGGTCAGAATCCCGATATGGTGTGTCCTCTGTTCGCGGGAATACCCGAGGGAAGCTATTTCTATTTTGTACATTCTTACTATGTTGCCCCTGACGATCCCACCGTGGCGGCGGGCATGACGGACTATGGAATTCGTTTCGCTTCCGCCATCTGGCGCGGCAATGTTTTTGCCACACAGTTCCATCCCGAAAAAAGCCAGCAGGCGGGATTAAAACTGATTCGGAATTTCGGAACATTGGCTGAGACCGCGGCGGAACGGACGCAGACTGAAACGGGTGGGAAATGAATCAGCAAAACGGATCCAGACGACGCCCCAAGATAAGCCTGAGGGTGAAGACCTTTGTCGCGCTTCTTATAGTAGGCGTGCCTGTGATTGCGATTTATATGCTGGCCATGTATTTCGGAGGCACAAACCTCCGCGAGTTTTACGTTGGAACGCGGTTCGAGAGCCTCGCGCAATGGATGGCGGATGAAGTCAGGGTAGGCTTTTCCGCTGAGATATCGGAGGCAAGTAGTCTTGCGCTTACCCCGACATTGTTGACCGCGGTCAGGGAAGCAAACGATTCGTACAAAGGCAAAGATCTGGAGACAATCCGCGCGGAAATAGGGAAGATCGACGAAGAGTGGATAGCCTCCCCAAAAATAAATGATAGGATTCGCAAGTATCTGAGCAATCCGGCATCACAGTATCTTCAGAGCATTCTCAACCTGCGTTCCCACAAATATGTCGAGATATTTGTCACGGACGAACAGGGAGCCATCGTCGGAGCTACCGGTAAAACAACAGACTTCTATCAAGCCGACGAGGAATGGTGGAGAAAGACATTCAACCGCGGCAATGGCCGGAGCATTGTGGAAGGTGTCGGACTCGATGAGAGCACGGGAGTGGTGGCTGCCACCATTGCCGTTCCCGTTCGCGATCCTGAGAGTAAGACAGTGATTGGTATCTTGAAGGTCGTTTTAAGGGCCGATCATCTTTTTCATGCAGTAAATGCGCTCCGCGTCGCTGAGAGCGGATATGCCGGTCTCATGACGAAAGACGGGCAGTTGCTTGCCACATCCGCTCCACTGCAGCCAGGCAGGGTATCATCAGACTTCTGGCGCACGATTGTTGCGCAGGGCAAGGGATGGGCAAACGCTATCGATGAGACAGGTGTGGAAAACGTTCTCGGCTTTGCCGTTATTGACACGAGTAATATTGGGGGTGAAGCTATCCTTACCGGCGGCAAATGGTATGTTTTTTTCAGGCAGCAAGAAGGTGAGGCCCATAAGCGTATATCAACGTTTGCCTGGCAAGTATCTTCGCTCGGGCTTTTTCTTCTTCTGATTATCTGTGTACTCGGCTTCTACGCCACGAACTGGATAGTGATGCCGATTCGCCTGCTGCGCGAGGAAGCGCAATACATCGCGCAGGGCGACCTCGGGCGGAGGGTGGAAATCCATACGAATGATGAAATCGAGCTGCTGGCTGACGAAATCAACATAATGTCGGAAAGATTGCAGGAGACCCACGCCAATCTGGAAAATAAAATCGAAGAGCGTACGGAGGAACTCTCTGAGGCAAACAAGCGGCTTGAGGCCCAGCGAGGAGTCCTCATGAAGGTCAACAAGCAGCTCATGAAGGCCAGCACGCTCAAATCGCAATTTCTGGCCGATATCTGCGATGGCCTGAATAATCCCGTGGCCAACATCATTCGGCTTGCGGAGGTGGTGATAGAAAAGAGCGCCGATGAATTGGATGAGACGCAGAAAGATTATTTGAACGATGTTCTCAGCAATGCCAAGCATCTCAGCCAGTTGATCGATGAAGTATTCATGCTGGCAAAAGCCGCCTCGGGGAAAATGAAGCTGAACATTTCGAACATTGCCGTTCAGCAGGCGCTTCGCGATACATATGATACCGTAAAGGCGTTGGTTTCGGAGAAGAATATCAAATTTGAATTCGACCTTGATGATGATCCCGGAGAGGTGAGTGCAGATGGGAATCTCTTCAAACACATCGTTTTCAATCTTTATACCAACGCCATAAAGTACAGCAAAATCAATGGAATAGTGACGGTGTCTGCTGCGAGAAAAGATGATGCCATTGAGATATCTGTGGCCGATGAAGGGATTGGCATACGTCCCGAAGACCAGGATAGGATCTTCTATGAATTCGAAAGAGTAGAGGATTCCCAAGCCCCCTACAACGAGGGCTCCGGCACAGGATTGGCCATGGCACAGCGAATTGTGGAGATGCACGGGGGCAAAATCTGGGTTGAAAGCGAATATGGCAAGGGCAGCACATTCATATTCACAATCCCGTTAGAGCAACAATAGGCCTGAGAACGCAGACTCACTTCTGAAATCCGCCCGAATCGAGAACCCATCCACATGCAAAGTGACGGGCATGATTCTATCTTGAAAAGACTGTTGCTGTCTTCCCGATTGCACAGTATCCTTCCGATTTGTATCGCCGCTCTTTTCTTCCTGAAGGCTGTTGTTTATTTTGTGCGTGCCGTCCAGGTGATTGCCTATCCCTATGAATGGTCCACAATGGATGGCTACTTTGTGTATTACGGACTCCGTCTGATCTCAGGTGATCCAATCTATTTCCAATTCAAGTCACTTATGATGCCCTTTGAATACGTGCCGGTTTATGCCGCGGCCATTGGCGCTCTTGCAAAGATCTTCGGCCCGGGTGTCTGGTATGAGCGATCGTTCAGCGTCCTTTGCTCGCTGGGCATTGCAACGCTTATCGCGCGAGCGGTTCATCGGCGCACGGATAATAGAATTGCTGCGGTCGCAGCCGGTCTGGCGTTCTTCGCTCCCGCCTCGCTTTCGGTATGGTACATTGTGAGGGGCATCGATATATGTGCCCTTTTTCTCGCGCTCGCGGCCGTAACAATTGTCGCCGAAGCCGAAGAGGATGGCCGTTTCAAGATTGCGCTTGCAATGGGGCTCTTTGTTGTGGCGTTTTATTCAAAGCAAACAACGATTTTCCCGGCTGCAGCGGCGATTGCCTTTGTCTTTTTTCGAAACCCGAAGAAAGCGCTGATCATGGGAACCGGCTTCGGGCTTGCTGTGATTGCTATTTTCTATCTGTTCCAGTGGTTCAGCGGAGGCTGGTTCTACGAAAGCGCATTTCTCACGACTGCAAAGAATCCATATTATTTTTTCCTGCTTCGGGAAATTTTCCGCACGTTCTTTCTCTCCCTCTTTATAATCTTCCCGATCGCACTGTTGCAGGCATGTAGAGGGGTTTCGCGGCGTCCGGATATATGGACGTTGTATTTTGTCTTTATGCTGCTTTCGGCCCTTTTGGCCGGAAAAATTGGCGCCGCCCTCAGTTATTTTATTCCCCTTTTCTCGGCAACATGTATCTGTTTTGGATTTTTCCTTGGCGACAGGGTCCTCCCTGAGAAGAGGGCGAAGGTGTATCTATCGGTCATGCTTCTTCTGCTAGTGCAGGCCGGGTTTTTTTTCAAAGATAGCATTCCGGTTCCGAGCCGGGCTCACCATCAACAGGCTCGCCTTCTTGACGAACACATCAAGCGCAATCCCGGCAGATTATTGACCGAACGCGTCGACAGCTTCGCCGTTCTGAACGGACGGGAATTGAACATCGAAGCGGTTCAACTGCCTATCCTTGTTATGCGGAGAAAGTTCGACCAGGGAAACCTTGTCCGGGCCTTGAGAGAGAAGCGGTTTTCCCTGGTGCTGTACAGCGGCAACTATTTTGGCGGCCTGCCGCCCGTCAAGAAAGCCATCTTTGAACACTATGCGGTTGCAGAGGAGGTCAGGCTCGGCCTTTTCTATGGCGAGACAACATTTCTGGTGATGGTCCCGCGATGAATAGTGTAAAGCCTTTGGCGGGGTTGACTTTTGGGGCATCCGCATCTATAATATTTTTGCGTTCGCGGAGGACCAAAATGCTCAACGAAAGCGTACTTGTATTAAACAGATCCTGGATTGCGGTTCACGTCGCCAGCGCGCGTCGCGCGCTCGGCTTGCTCTATCAGGGGTACGCAAAAGTTGTCTCGCCGGAAGATTTCTCAACCTACGATTTTGACACCTGGAAAGAGCTTTCCCTGAGCGCAAACGATTACTGCATTCATACCGTCAATTTCAAAATAAGGGTTCCTGAAGTAATCGTGCTGACCATTTTCAACGGTGTCCATCGGCGCGACGTAAAATTCTCAAGGCGGAACATCTTCGAAAGAGATAAGACCACATGCCAGTATTGTGGCAAAAAGAACAAGAAGAACGAGCTTACGCTCGATCACGTTGTGCCCCGAAGCCTGGGCGGTCGCTCGACCTGGGAGAACCTTGTGCTGGCCTGCGTTCCGTGCAATGTCAAGAAAGGAAGCCGACTGCCCGAAGAGGCCGGCATGCCGCTTATTCGCAAACCCCGTAAACCGCGTTGGATGCCGTACTCTGGCGAAAGCTTCGACTCGATACGCAAACCGAGCTGGCAGAGATTTGTTGACGCCGCCTACTGGGATGTTGAGCTGAAAGACTAGATCGATCCCGAAAGGCCAGGCATCCGATCAATCCTCCCGGAGAGATTCTATTCGGTTGTATAAACTGAAGCCCCGCATGCTTTAAACCTGGGAAGACTTACCTTAATCCGGAGAGTTGAACGAATGGGCCTGACAACCACAGGCCCAATTTGATTTGTGTTTGACGACAGGAACCCATATGTCCGGCCGGCAATACGCCCAGATCGTCTTCAGTCTTCCACTCGACAGGGCATACACCTATTCAATTCCCGAGGAATTGGCGGACTCCGTGAAGCCCGGAGTGAGGGTTGCGGTATATTTGCGCAAGCACCTCTCCACCGGCTACGTGGTCGGGATGTCCTCCGAAGCGCCCGCTAAGGACATAAAACCGATACGCGACGTTCTCGATTCTGAGCCCCTTTTCGATGACCATCTTCTCAGGCTTACTCGTTGGATCGCCGACTATTATCTGTGTTCGTGGGGCCAGGCGCTCGACTGTGCTCTGCCGCCGAGTGTCAGGCTGGCTGCAAAATCCCAGATATCGATCATTCCACAACATGCTTCCATGCTGAACAAGATTCTATCGGACCTTCGCGCCTCGGCGCCGCGACAGTATGAGATTCTCGGTTTTCTCCTGGAAAAGAGGCAGGCAACCGTCGCGCAATTGCAGAAAAAGATGGGGACCGACGGCCTCTATGGGTCGATAGCCGCGCTTGAGAAGCGCGGCGTGATCGTGCGTGAAGCAGTGATCCGGGCCGGCGCAAAACCTCGGCAGATCAGCGCCGTGAGAATTGCGCCGGGAATCGACATTGAACCCGTCATCAACGAACTCGGCAGTTCATCGCCAAGACAGGCATCCGTCCTCAAGATGCTTTCGGACCGCGGTGAAATGCTCGCCTCGGAACTCACACGGGCGAGCGGATCTTCATACGATGCAATACATCGACTTGTAAAAAAGGGCTTTGTCGAGCTTTTTGCCAAGGAGGTGCTGCGCAAATACCAGAATCGTTATATCGATGAGCATGCCGACGCGCGCCACAAGTTGAATCGTGAACAGCAGGCATCTCTCGACATGATCCGAGGGCATCTCGAAGCCGATGAATTCAAGGCGATATTGCTCGAAGGCATCACGGGCAGCGGCAAGACAGAGGTCTATCTCCAGGCAATCGAACTGATTATCAAAGCGGGAAAAGGCGCGATCGTACTTGTTCCCGAGATCGCGCTCACGCCGCAGACGGTCGGACGGTTCCGGGCCAGGTTTGGGGATTCCGTGGCCGTGCTCCACAGTCGGCTATCGGCAGGCGAACGTTATGATGAGTGGCGGCAAATACGGGCGGGACTCTACAACATCGTTGTGGGCGCGCGGTCGGCCATATTCGCGCCCATTCGGGACCTCGGTCTCATCGTGGTTGATGAAGAGCATGAAGCCTCCTATAAGCAGAGCGAAACACCCCGCTATCACGGGCGGGACGTTGCCATAATGCGAGCGCACGATGCGGGAGCAGTCGTGATTCTCGGAACAGCCACTCCTTCGCTGGAAACGTACTACAACGTCGAGATAGGAAAGTACGAAAAGACCGAACTCACCTCGCGCGTGCTCCGGTATCCTCTCCCGAAGGTGCAACTGATCGACCTTCGCGAGAAGGGCAAGGGGCAGACGGTGAAAACGATCTTGTCCGATGAACTGTGTTTTAAGATCGACGAAAAGCTTTCGCGGAAGGAACAGGTCATCATCTTCCTGAACCGGCGGGGATACACGCCTTTCTTTCTTTGCCCGAAGTGCGGGCTGACGGTCGGGTGTAATCACTGCAGCGTGGCGCTCACTTACCATTCAACAGAGAATATCATGAAGTGCCATCACTGCAATTCGAAGCAAAGGGTGCCAGACCATTGTCCTTACTGCGATCATGACCGCATTTCGAAGTTCGGGACGGGCACTGAGCACGTGGAAGAGGAACTCGAAAATATCTTTCAAAAGGCCAATATCGGCCGGATGGACGCCGATACGATGTCCACGAGGTATGCTCACGAAAAGATCCTCAGGTCCTTCCGGAAAGGCGAAATCGATATCCTTGTCGGAACCCAGATGCTC
>CAYZZY010000123.1:0-8149 GCA_964482745.1 uncultured bacterium | reverse complement strand
CTGGATCCCGGCCGATTGGCTGCCGGATGCGCGGTCACGCTGGACGCGTTGGGAGACAATGAAGGCGCTTACGCCGTATTGGAACAGGCGACCGACCCGGCCGGCCCATACCAGGTTCGAGCTGTCGCCCTCGTGGCGCGCGGCATTCTGGCAGACCGGCTTGGGAAGCGCGAACTGGCAAAGCAACACTATGAGGCGGCTATCGAGCATTTTACCCCTCATCCCGAATTTACGTCATTCGCACCTCTTCTGGACATTGCCAGGGACGGCCTTGAACGCTCCCAGGGGAAAATACCGCTTCCCCTCAATTTTTATGATACACGCCTGCCGCGCTGAGGTTGTCATGCTGAGTCCTTCGGCAATGCTTGTTCTGAGTATTGTCGAAGGGCTCAGGATAAACTCGCCGAAGAATCCTTTTTCTTAACACAAGAATTTCGGGGACATGGATTTCTCGGTTCTGTGTCCCTGAAATTCATCTTATTATTCGTGCCTCAATCTCCCCCTTTGCAAAAGGGGGACAAAAGGGAAATTTTGTAGGCGCGGCTCGCTAACCGCCCGAAAACAGAACCAAAGACTGACTTTTGCCACAGAGGGCACCGAGCACATGGAGAAGACAGAGCCATAGAAAATATTATGTAGGGGCGCATGGCGGTGCGCCCTTTTCTTTTCTCACCACGGATTAAGAGAATTCTCTTCGACATGATATAATAAGCCTGAGATTTGAATCGATATTACATGTTTCTGCCACGCTTTTAATATATAAAACCTAATTAAATGAATGCATATGAATTCTAAAAACAGCAACAGTAGGAAGCTGTTTGGTCCGCTCCAGTCTTCATCCCTGGAAACGATATGCAACACAATGGCCGATGGGCTTTTTACCGTTGATCTGGATGGAACCATCACCTTCTGGAATAAAGGAGCGGAACGAATCACCGGTTTTACGGCTGAGGATGTCATTGGAGAAAACTGCGATATCCTTGAGGGCGACAACTGTATAGGAACCGACTGCGTTGATGGCATCCGGAGTTGCGGATTGTATGAAAAAGGCGTGGTGAAAAACCATGAATGCACAATCCGCACCAAAGACGGGCGCCTTGTGACGCTTCTTAAAAACGCGCGGGTAATGAAAGACGAGAATGGCAAAGTCATCGGAGGCGTGGAAAACCTGACTGACGTTACAAGCCTCAAACGTGCTGAAGAGGAAGTCCGATTGTTGCGGAGAGAACTCAAAGAGCGCTACGAGTTCGCCGGCATAGTGGGCAAAGACGCCCGGATGCAGGACGTCTACGATCTGATAGATGATGTTGCCCGGACTACCGCCTCCGTTCTTGTTCTCGGTGAGAGTGGAACGGGTAAAGAATTGGTCGCGCAGGCTATACATTTCAAGAGTGATCGGGCCGACGGTCCATTCGTGAAAGTAAACTGCTCAGCCCTGTCGGAAAACTTATTGGAAAGCGAACTGTTCGGGCACGTTCGCGGCGCGTTTACCGGCGCTATTCGCGATAAGATCGGTCGCTTTGAATTGGCGGATGGCGGAACGTTACTGCTTGATGAAGTCGGAGATATTGCGCCAAGCGTCCAGGTGAAACTGCTGAGGGCGCTTCAGGAAAAATCCATTGAACGCGTTGGAGATATCAATCCCATCAAGGTGGACGTTCGGATTATCGCAGCGACCCACCACGATTTGAAAAAACTCATCAGAGAGGGGCTCTTCAGGGAAGATCTCTATTACCGACTCAACGTGGTTTCCATCTCTTTACCGCCCCTGCATGATCGGAGGGACGATACCATACTTCTTGCGGAGCATTTCGTAAAGAAGTTCAACCAGCGCATGAAAAATCAGGTCAAGGAAATCTGTCCGGAAATGCTCAGAATTTTGATGTCGTACAGGTGGCCCGGGAATGTGCGAGAGCTTGAGAACGCCATAGAGCATGCATTTGTGCTCGTCAAGGGCAAGGTGTTGACTGCAAACCTTCTCCCCGCGGAGATAGTCTCCGCAGTTCAACCGGGCGGAAATAGAGGATCATCCAAGCCGGGCTATATGACGAAAGAAGAGCTTCGGAGCGCGCTGGTAAAGGCTGGATGGAACAAGGCCAAAGCAGCCCGAATACTCGGCGTAACTCGTACTACAGTGTGGCGCAATATCAAGAAATACAACCTCCTGGAAGAAGCCTCCCAAGATGCGTAACATGTAACGCTATTATTGCAAAACGGTACCGTAACATGTAACGCATACTTCCCGTGATCTTCATAATCTTTATCCCCCATGACATCTCGTAACTATCCTCATATAAACCAGTTATTACTTTCTCAGATTCGCATTCATTAGCGCAGTCGTCTGGCATCTAAATTGCCTTTTGTATGAATAGAAATGGAAATGAAAAAAACAAAAAGAAGTTCAAAACAAAATGCGGGTCGGCGGTTCAAGATCGCCCGCACACTTAGGGAGGAGGCAGCACAATGAGAAAGCCCTTGGTTCTATTAGTCGCAATTGGCCTGCTGATTGGCCTGTCCGCCTGCGGCGCCACTGTGCAACAGAGCGTAAAGACTCCGACCACGGGAGGCGGGGGAGCGGTCCAGGCTCAACTTGGTGAGCATATGGGCTACCACGCCAACCAACATGATGAGTGGATCGAAGACACTCCGTTCGGGTACTGACAATGCCCGGGCAGTATACTCCATTCAGTGGAAGGAGGCATGCACAGACAGCCTGCCTCCTTCCTTTCGGTCGGATGTAGGAAAGCCAGGAGGTAAAAGTCGTAATGGCAATTCCGGAACTCTCACATGATGAATTCCAAAAGGTCATTGCTGAGGCCAGGAGACCGGTCATTGCGGAATTCTTCACCCGCTCATGCATCCCGTGTAAGCGCATCAGCCCGTTGATTCAGGAAATAAGTCGTGATTTTCAGAACAAACTCACAGTAGTGAGGTTGGATATCGAAAAGCATCCTGCCGTGGCAGCGTGGCATGAGGTTGCCGCCGTACCGACAGTACTCGTTTTTTTGGATGGACATGTCTGGTTGCGGATCGTCGGTGTAGTCGCAAAAAAGGATCTTCTCAGAGTGATTCATGAGGATCTTCTTGCCATAAAGGAACCATGAAAAAGCAACCGAAAATAGTGAGAGATTACCTGCTTTGCGAGGAAATAGGCAAGGGTCGCACAGGGAAGGTATACCGCGCCATTCATAAGCCCAGTTCGAAAACAGTGGCTCTCAAGATCTTCTCGCCGGAGGTCCTGGCAAAGAAAAACAGTCTGACACAATGGAATTCGGAAGCCAGGTTCCACTGTCCTCTGAAACATGACAACATCCTCCGGTGCTACGATTTTTTTATCGACGGCGATAAAGGCTACCTTGTAATGGAATATGTGGATGGATGTAACCTGAGACAATGCATCGAGCATTGCTCCGACTGTCTTGAAGACGGAAAACCACGCTTTAGTCATCTCATTGATACAGCCCTGAATATCTGCAGCGGCCTGATTTATTTACATGATCAGAAAATTGTTCATGGACATATTAAACCCGAAAATATTCTTGTCTCACGGGAAGTCGTTGGGCCTTCTCAAAATCATAAGCAGGTCAAGATTTCCGATTTCGGGATGGCAGGCCTTATGAAAGGAATCTTTCGGTCTTCGGTTCATGTGAAGGGTGGCACGCTAAGATATATGGCGCCCGAGCAGACCACGCGAAAAAAGGCGACTCATCGGTCCGACATTTTCTCTCTTGGCGTCACCCTCTATGAACTCTTTACCGGCCGTTATCCATGGAACGGAACCGCCGGAAAAAAGGAATTACTGGCCAAAATGCTGTCGCCAAGGCATCGGCCGGTCCCGCCCTCGCAGTTAACTGCGTCACTGCCAAGACAGCTCGATACAGTGATTTTGGGAATGCTGGAGAAGGAAGAGAAAAAACGTCCATCAACCATAGTCGAGGTATGGCTTGGTCTCAGCAATATGGAGACTCTCAGAATATGACCGATAAAAGCTGCACAATGGGGCAAAGAGAAACCCGCCGGGGCTTCGTTATGCAAGGAAAACAGTTTAAAGCGTATTTTGGTCATGGATGACGATGTCAAGCGAAAGAAACGTGGGCTTCGAATTACTTGAAAAGTCAAGGGCTGGTGTGATGTTCCAGAAATATCTTTGCGAATTCCTATGCTATGAGCTGGTCGCAACTCCCCCGTCATTGCGAAGAGCGAAGGGTCGCGGGCCCAAGCGACGCGGCAATCGGGTCTTCGACCCTCTCTCGCAATGACCCAGTGGAGCGGTGGAGAATTAGGCAAGGGAATCACGGGACATATCACTAGCAACGGATGAAATAAAAACCAATAGTTGAAAGCGTGAAAGGGGACACCCCATGAACGATGACAACAGACAGGAAACGACCACGGAAACTCACAAACCCGCCCGTCCCATGAAATACTTCAAGGACAAGAATGGTCACGGCTGGCTGTGCGACAAGGACATCGACCCCAACGGCGACTTTCGCGCGCAGGGTTGCTGGCGGTGCGACGAAATGGCGTTTCCGACAGGCGGTCGGTAATTGGCATATCCGAGATCTCCCCCATGCGTACCCGGCAGACCTTGATCGAAAGGTCTGCCGGGTATTTGCAAACTCCGGCGGGCCCTGAGAGGCAAAATTATCAGATTAATCAGGAGGAAACCAAAGCATGAAGTGTACAAATCATCCGGACAGGGAAGCGACATTCCGTTGCGCCAAAGACGACGTGTATCTATGCGAGGAATGTCTGAAGTGCCGCAGTCCTAAGATCTATTGCAAATTCAGGACGAGCTGCATCATCTGGGAAATGGAGAAATATGGGGAAGAGCAGCCGGCTGTTGACGGAAAAGTGTCCGGCAAAAGCTTCACGGTAAAGTTCCTGCCGGAGGATAAGGAAGTGATAGTCGAAGAGGGGAACACCATTTTTGAGGCCGTTGATATGGCCGGAATCTTCCTGAATAATTCATGCGGCGGACGTGGAGTCTGCGGGAAATGCAAGGTTCGTATCGAAGAGGGAAAGTATGATAGAACATCCAACCCTTATCTGACTGCGGAAGAAGTCGATAACGGTTACATGCTAGCCTGCAGTACTCCGGTGACGGATAACCTCACCGTGAGCATTCCACTGGAATCCCATCGGCGAAAATTGAAAATCCTCGATGATGCTGCGGCTGTAAACGATCTCCTGCATGCTTCCGTTGCGGAGCTAAGTCCCGTGACCCAAAGAGTCTCAATTGATCTCCCGCCACCTTCGATCGAAGACTCTTCCAGCGACTTGGACAGAGTCACTCGTACATTGCGCCAGGCAGGGCACATCTCTCAATCGTCGAGAGTTGACCTTTCGGTGATTCGTAAGCTCGGAGAGGCGCTCAGAAAGAACAACTGGCACGCTACGCTCACCCTGCTCGAAGAGAACGGACTGTGCGAAATCATCGATATCAAGACCGATCAGCTTCCGGAATATGGCTACGGAGTGGCGATAGATATAGGGACGACTTCCGTGGTAGCATACCTTGTCGATCTGTCCAATGGAAAGGTAGTGGCCTCCGCGTCGAACCAAAACGCGCAGGCAGCATGTGGCGAGGACGTCATCTCACGGATCGTCTGTACTCAAAATGTCCATGGCTGCCAGGAAAAGCTTCACCGCCTTGTTACATCGACGATTGAAGGACTGCTGATGGAACTGGTCTCATCGGAATCGATAACACCGGACGAGATAGATTGTATGTCAATCGCCGGCAACACAACAATGATTCACCTGCTGCTGCAGATCGATCCACAGCATATCCGGCGTGAGCCGTACCTGCCGACTGCAACGACATTTCCAATCCTGCGTTCCAGGGATTTGGGCTTGGATTACTGTCTAAATGCGGCGGTTCACATTGTTCCGGGAAACACCGCTTATGTCGGCGGCGATATAGTTGCGGGGATCCTGGCGTCGGGAATTCATAATGATTCTCAGACAACGCTATTCATCGATGTCGGCACAAATGGTGAGATCGTCCTCGGCAGTTCCGATTGGCTTGTGACCGGCTCGTGCTCGGCCGGCCCGGCATTCGAGGGCGGCGGCATCCGCTGGGGCATGCGTGCCGAAGAAGGCGCTATAGAACATGTCGAGATAGACCCGGTTACTTTTTGTCCGACATTCGAAGTGAATGGCGGAGGGCCGCCAAGAGGCATCTGCGGATCGGGAATGATCGACTTACTTGCCGCCATGTTTGCCGTCGGTATAATCGATCGCAAGGGCAGATTCAGGGATGCAGGTCGAAATGAATATGTCAGACAGAAAGAAACCGGTGGTGAGTACATATTGGCCCGGGCCGACAAATCCGCGATTGGCGAAGATATCGTATTCACCCAGGCCGATGCGGATACCCTGCTCCGGAGCAAGGCAGCTATCTACGCAGGCTTTGTTACTATGCTTTCCCACATCGGCTTAACCTTTGAACAGGTGGATCGCTTTATGATTGCAGGTGGATTCGGTCGCTACATCAGTATCCCTCAGGCAATCGCTATCGGCATGTTGCCTGACATGGACGAGTCGAAATTCCAATATCTCGGCAACAGCGCGATCAAAGGGGCATACCAGGCCCTGCTCTCCAAAGAGAGCAGAGAAGAGTGTAATCGCATTGCGAACGCAATGACCTATGTGGATTTCAGCACATCACAGGAGTTCATGCAGCAGTATTCGGCTGCCATGTTTTTGCCACATACGGATCTACAGCTCTTTCCTTCAGTGCAAAAAGCAGTCAATGCCCTGGCGGGCGGCGACGCAAGCTGAAATAACAAATGACAATTGGACAAGGAGGAAGAAAGATGGACGATGTCAAACATTTTGTTGTAATAGGGGCCAGTGCGGCCGGACTGAAAGCGGCGTCAAAAGTGCGGCGACGCGATCCCAATATGAAGATAACGGTTATCAACAAAGGAACGTTTATTTCATTTGCAGCCTGCGGTCTCCCGTACTACGTCGGTGGAGCGATTCAAAAACAGGAGGACCTCTACTCGAATCTGATCGGAGTGCCACGCACTCCACAGTTCTTCAAGAAAATGAAAGAGCTTGAAATACTGACCCGGCACGAAGTCATCTCAATCGACCGGAAGAATAAGAATGTCTCGGTGAAGAATCTCGAAACCGACGAAGAGTTCTCTGTGGAATACGACAAATTGCTCATAGCCGCAGGCGCAAGCGCGGTCGTGCCCCCGATCCCCGGCATAGACCTCAAGAATATCCATACGCTGCAATCCATCGAAGACGCGGAGGCTTTGCGGGGATTGGTTGGCAAAGGGAAAAAAGGAGTGATAGTCGGCGGCGGCTTCATCGGTCTTGAGGCGGCCGAGGCGCTCGTCGAACGCGGAGTCGAAACCACTGTTGTGGAAAAGATGGACCAGGTAATGCTTGGTATCGATTATGAAATGTCCATAATGGTAAAACGTCATTTGGAAGCCAAGGGAGTGACAGTGAGGACGTCTGATGGCGTTGTCGAATTCAAGGGCGATGCCGCCGGCGCAGTGAAGCAGGTCGTTACCGAAAACGCAACGCTGGATGCCGATCTGGTGGTTCTCGGTATCGGTGTGAGACCTAATGTGAAGCTTGCTCAGGAGGCCGGGTTGGAACTGGGAGAGACCGGCGCCATAAAAACCGACAAACATATGCAGACCAGCGATCCCGATATCTATGCGGCCGGCGATTGTGTCGAGACCCATAATCTTGTCACGAAAAAACCTGCGTTCATTCCTCTCGGGTCGACCGCAAATAAGCAGGGTCGCATTGTTGGCGTCAATGTTACAGGAGGTAACGAATCATTCCCGGGAATACTGGGGACGATGGTGTTCAAGGCCTTCGACATCAATATCGGGCGAACCGGACTGACTGAAAGGCAGGCGCGTGAAATGGGTCTTGATGTTGAAACGGTCATCGTGCCGGGACCCGACCGTGCACACTACTACCCCATGGCCAAGCTGATCGCCATAAAACTTATCGCTGAAAAGGCGACGGGAAAGTTGCTCGGAGCACAAGTTGTGGGGATGGGTGACGTCGACAAACGGACCGATGTTTTCGCTACACTGATCGGCAGCGAAGCCACCGTGGAAACTCTGGGGAATCTCGATCTTTGCTACGCGCCGCCTTATTCATCGCCGAT
>CAYZZY010000122.1:0-8225 GCA_964482745.1 uncultured bacterium | reverse complement strand
GTCGTAGTTTAGTTTTGCGTATCCAAAGGTGCCTTCGCGGTCAAAACTGGAGACGCGGGTCTGCGTGTTTCCATCCCCATCATTCGCACCCACCGAAAAGTAGATTCGGCTGTCGGGTTCAAGGTCATAGTTCACCAGAATGTTGCCTTTGAACATCTCGTGGTCGTTCTTGTCCCTGTCGTCGAAAGAATTCGCTTCGTTCCAGCCAGCCACCACTTTGTAGCTCCACTTGTCAACAACATTCGCAAACATGAATTGCCAAATATAGGTGTCAAATTCTCCGACCGTGGCGGAAAGCGTTGTCCCTTCCGCTTCTTCCGGCGTTTTGGTGATTATATTGATGACACCTGAAAATGCGTTCGCGCCATACAGAGCGGAGCCCGGCCCGCGGATAATCTCGATGCGGGCGATTTCTTCCATCACAATCGGCAGGTCATCCCAGACGACGATGCCAAAAAAATCGACATATGCCGAGCGGCCGTCGATGAGGAGAAGCATGTCATTGTTATTGGATTCATTGAATCCGCGCGCGGAGATTTGCGCGTCCGACGGCGTGATTCTCAGGACATCCAGGCCGGCGACCCTTCTCAGGAGATCCGCTATATTGGTTGCCCCTGAGCGCCGGATATCCTCAGCGGTGATGACGCTGATCGAAGAAGGTGATTCGGTAATCGGCTGTTCCCGTTTCGCTGCGCTTATGATCACCGGGATATCTTCGAAAAACAGCAACTCCCTTTTGGGATATGCTTCATCGAGCGCCTCCATGTCCTCGGTTGCGAGAATTTCCGCGCTGGCTACTGCCGTATACGTTTGTGATGCGCATATCAATGCTGCAAAGGCCAATACAGTCAAGAGAATCGCGCTTGATGGTCTGGACATAGCCCTCACCCGTTACCTCCCGATTCAGGATCCCTATTCCCCAATCTGTCTCGCGCCCCTTGAGCATCAAGGGAAAGCATGCCAAGCAGTGGTGTACCTATTGCGTATTCTACAACACATTCTTATAATGTGTCAATTGTGTCCATGGGCTTGTCTGGAGGGAGAGATACCCTGTCGTGATGGTTTAACTTCTCTCTAAAAGGGATATTCCACTGTAGTACTGATTGAGGCCTGCAATGGATAGGGATGAGGATAGGGATCAAGTGAATGGGTGATTACTCAGGTTCGATCTGCTGGATAACAAAAGTTCTGTTTGTGTGGGTCTGCAATAGCATGACTTCCTTGGTGTCTGCATCGATCTTGACAACTTTGAGATTCTTCATGACCTCACCTTCCTTCACGGTCTTCACCCTGCCGCTATTCAGCAATCGGATTCGCGCGAACGGGATGTTGTCGCGGCTTTTCCCGACAAAGACTAGTTGCAGTTCCGGCCGTTCAATCTTATACGAAATCCCTTTTAGCAGCTCGATCATACGCCGATTCTTCGGATCTATCTCCCGAGCCATCTCTACCATTTCAAGCGCTTTCAAATATTGCTTTGATATGAAGAGTTCACCGCCCTGGGCGAGGAGTTCATCGTTCGTTTTTCTCAACAGGTTTATTGCGTCCATATCCGTGGGATTTATCTTCAGTACCTCCCGGGTTCTCGCTATTGTGTCTTTATAATCCTTCTTATCGAAATGCGCCTTGGCTTCGTGGAGAAGACGGCCTGCTATATCCATGTGAAGCTTATTGGCCGCTTCGTGGTCGGGCTGGTACTTGAGCGCGAGTCGCGTATTGGCGAGGGCTGCCTCAAGCTCCCCTGAATCAGAATCTCTTATCGCTCTTTGGACCGCCGCATCGGTTGCCAGCCTGAGTAATTTCTGCGCATCCCGATTTCCAGGAAGCATTTTTTCGACGGATAAGGCCGTCGCAAGTGCTCCGGCATAATCGCCATCAAGGACGAGTGTGTTGCCTTTTTGTATCATCGTCACCGCCTTCCTCTGCAACTTCACGGCTTGCTTTAACTTCTGTAACGGAGAGCCTGCCTCTTTTGAGGAAAGGGCCTCCCGGTAATTTATCAGATGGAGTTGATTGGCATAGATAAAATAGATGGCAACCCCCAATACCGCAACCAGGATCAGGAGCTTGACCATAACGTCCCGCAACGCCGACGTCTGCACATTGAACCACTGTGCCTTGAGGTTGTCAGAAAAAGACTGGGAGCGAGGCTCCTCCTCTGACTCGCCTTTAGAAGACGTGGAGTCGAGAGCGGCTATCCGCTTTTTTTGGTCGGGTGTGAGAGCCATATCCCTAATAGATTAGCAAAAGTGGCACGCAGTAGTCAAATTTCCCTGAAATTTTTGATTATCAGATGGTTGATGCTGTCTCCTTAAGTTTGGCGAAAATCTCGATGAAGTGTATAATCATTTCTGCGACCGTGCCTGTTTAATCTCATTCCGACAATCCGGGAAAACTCGTGGGAGAAATCCTCTGATGCGATGTCGAAAACACGACCTCATTTATACAGAAAACCGGCTCAAAGCGATTTCGTTCCCATTGGGCGGAATCGGAACAGGGCAGGTGGCAATCTGTGGCGATGGCGGATTGAGGCAGTGGCAGATTTTCAACAACATAAAACATACTGCCCATGTTCCGTTCTCATTTTTCGGGGCATATGCCATGAAAAGGGGCTCTAGGTCGGTGTCGATGGTCCTGCAATCGGACGCCGGATACGACGAAGAGTTCGAGTCTGCGCCTTTAGTATCAGATCATCTTGTGCCGGACGCCTCACGTCTTCTGCTGGAACAGTTGCCTGGCGTAGAACGTATTACTTTCACCGGAAAATATCCGATAGCCGGAATCCAGTATTCGATTCCTGAGTTGCCCATCCGCATTTCCCTGCAGGCCTATTCTCCTTTTGTGCCGCTCGACCCCGATGATTCAGGCCTGCCCGCCGTCATCTTTCACTTTAAGATTGCCAATCCCACCAAAGAGAAGGTGGAAGCGTCGATTCTTATGAGCCAGCAGAATGCGGTTGGCTGGGACGGCCTGACCGAAATAGACGGGATTCATCATCCTGCTTATGGTGGTAATCGCAACCGAAGCATTCGCCGGAATGGGCACACAGCGGTCGAAATGACGAATCTTCATCTTCCGGATGATCACCCACACCAGGGCCAATTGCTGATAGCGGCGCTCGCGGAATCGGGAACAGCCTGCACGCAATGGACCGACCTGGATGGCTTGTGGACCGATTTCAGCGCAGACGGCATACTCGATGACTCGAAGAACAACCGGCCGAGTCCGAAAGGGCGAACAGCAAACACAGCGATCGCATGCCCGATAAGCCTCGAAGCCGGCGCCGAACAAAGCGTCACCTTTCTTCTGGTGTGGCATTTCCCCAACAGATATATTGACTGGGAGCAGCCCACGTTCGAGCATGAACAAGACATTGACAGGAGCAAATTGTGGATCGGTAATCATTATGCGTCCCGTTTTGGATCCGCCGTTGATGTCGCTGAATATGTACGGAACAACCTTGATCGATTCGATCACGTTGCATCGCGTTTTCGAGATGCGATGTTTGATTCCTCGCTTCCGCCTGCGCTCGTCGACGCGGTTTCCTCCCAGATTTCGGTCGTCCGCTCGCCCACCTGCTTGCGCGCCGCCGATGGACATTTCTTCGGATTCGAGGGATGTCATGGCGCGAGCACGGAGTTTCAGGGCGATCGGGGAGGATGTTGTCCCCTTAACTGCACGCATGTGTGGAACTATGCGATGACCGTTTCGCGCCTGTTCCCGGAACTCGAAATCTCGATGAGAGAGATTGAATGGCTGCACCAGCAGCACGAAAGCGGCTACCTGCCGCACCGAGTTGTCTTGCCGCTGTACCTTCGGCGACCATGGGACCGTTGGGTTGGCGGGCCGCCCTATCCCGCGCTCGACGGCCTTCTCGGAGCAATCCTCAAGAGCTACAGGGAATTTCGCGCCTGCGGCGATACGGAATGGCTGGCCCGTATCTGGAGCCACATTCGCCTCGCGCTCGACCATGTGATGGAATGGTACGACCGGGGCGACGGCATTATTCACGGTCCGCAGCCTTGCACATACGACGTGGAAATCGAGGGGCCCAACAGCTTTATTGAGTCGCTCTACCTTGCATCGCTGCGGGCTGCGGAAGAAATGGCCAAAGCATTGGGAGACGCGGAATCGGCGGGAAAGTATCGTGATCGGTTCCGCGAGGGTCGGAGGGCCGCTGACAAACTACTGTGGGAAGGCGAATATTATATTCACAGATACGACCCGGAGACAGAATCATTGCAGGCCTACGGTCGGGGCTGCCATTCCGACCAGTTGTTCGGTCAATGGTGGGCCCATTCTCTCGGACTGGGACATATCCTGCCCCGTGCCCGCGTCCGTCGCGCGCTGTCATCCGTCGTGAAATACAATCGGCGGGAGGAATTCTCGGGTCATCAGCAGTTTCCAAGAAAATATTTGTGCGACGACGAAGCGGGAATGCTCAACTGCACATGGCCGAAAGGAGAACGACCCGATACGCCTTTGATGTACTCTGATGAAATATGGACCGGGATCGAGTACGAGGTGGCGGGCCTTCTCCTTTTCGAGAACATGATCGATGAGGCGCTTGGAATTATCAGTTCAGTCCGTGAGCGACACGACGGCCGTTTGCGCAGCCCATGGAATGAGGTCGAGTGCGGTGATCATTATGTGCGCGCCATGAGCAGTTGGGCGTTGCTCGAGGCCGCCGCCGGCTACCTGTATGATGCTTCAAAGGATCTCATCGAATTCGCGCCGCGCATATCCGCGGAAAATTTCAAGAGCTTCTTTGCCACGTCAAACGGATGGGGCCGATATTCCCAGAAGAAAAAGGGAAACACCATGACGGCCCGGCTTTCGGTGTACTGGGGGAAGGTTGCGCTGCACGAACTTCGTCTCGAAGGGGTATCGCATAAGAAGATCTCCGCAAAAGTCGGGCGCAAAAATGTGCCGTTGGTTGCCCATCGAAAAGGCGGTCGCATCGTGATAAAGTTTGAGCAACGAATTGTAATAGAGGAAGACCAGAGCCTTACCGTCAAAATCGGCTGACACAGGGATCACGACTTTGGCTGCCAAACTCAACCGAAACATACAAATGCTTGGATGGGTCAGCTTCCTGACCGACATCCACAGTGAAGCCATCCTGCCGCTGCTTCCCCTGTTCATCACACAGGTGCTGGGGCTCAACCGGGCGTTTCTGGGGCTTATCGAAGGGGTTGCCGACAGCACCGCCAGCCTGCTCAAAGTGGCTTCAGGATGGTACTCCGATAGAATTCGGCACCGCAAAAAACCGACTGCCGCCGGATACATCCTCTCCACCGTCGCCAAACCGCTCTTCGCGATAAGCACTGCAGGTTCACATGTGCTTGGCGTAAGGCTCATCGACCGGGTGGGAAAGGGAATCCGGACGGCGCCGCGTGATGCGCTTATCGCCGACTCCGTCTCTATCGGGTCTCTGGGACGCGCATTCGGCTTTCATCGGATGATGGACACGCTTGGCGCGGTTGTCGGAACGCTGCTGGCGTACATACTATTGAATACTCTCAGTGGAAGCGAAGGATTCCGAATCCGCACCGTATTTCTGTTCTCGACCGTGTTCGGCGTCGCCGCCGTCATAGTTCTTCTGGTGTTTGTGCGCGAACCGTCAATGCCGGTGCGAAGGGCAGCGGCTGAGCCAATGGCGCCAAAAACCGGGGACGGGCGAGTTCGGCTGGCGGTGTTCTTCGGCGTCAATACCGTCTTCTATTTGGGCGTGTTCAGCTATGCCTTTTTTCTTCTGAGAGCGAGCAGCCTTGGCATTGCTACTGCTGCCATTCCGCTGATTTATCTTTATTACAATGTCATTTATGCCCTCGTGTCGTTTCCGATGGGAAGGCTGTCGGACTCCATCGGTCGAAAGCCGGTGATTCTGCTTGCGTACACTTCCTACTCTGCACTCTGTCTGGGCTTTGCGTTTGCCTCTGCCGCCTGGCACGCCTGGGTGTTGTTCGGTCTTTACGGGCTCCATTCCGCGATGTTGAATCCGGCATCGCGCGCCCTTGTGGCGGGGCTTTCGGAGGCCCGCTCGCGTGCGACTGCATTGGGCATCTATCACACCTCAGTCGGCCTTGCGGCTTTCCCGGCAAGCTTCGCAGCCGGATTGTTGTGGGATGCCTATGGCGCGAGAATACCATTCCTGATCGCAGCAGCCCTTACCTTCCTTGCTTCGCTTGCTATGATGGCAATATCGCTTGACCGGCACGATGCTGAATCATCGTGACCTTCATGCTACATCTTCTGCAGATCCAACGATTGAAGAATAGGCGGGGGCTACGGGAAGTTCAACTCGTCGTCTCGGACGGGCACGAAGGGATTCAGGCAGCATTGAAGAGAATGTTTCTGAGCGTTACATGGCAGCGTTGTCGCGTTCATTTCATGCGCAATGCCTTGAACAAGGTCTCTTACAATGATCAGAAGGCACTGGCCAGGGAACTCAGAGCGCTGTTCAAGCTGACTGAGCGCGATCTGTGCCTCCAGGCTGCTGAGGAGATCGCCCTTCGGTGGACAGCTATGGAAAATGCTTCGCGTTTCCCACATCTGACCACCTCAGTTGGATAACCCTAAAGGGTTGCCCACATTCCTACAATCTCTGCGACTGCTGATTCGCTTCGCATCCTAAAAAACAAAACCCAAAGAGCGGGGCATTTTACAGAAAGTTTTTGACACGACTCACGTTTTTGCCCTTCGCTCTTATTCGTGTGATTCGTGTCCATTCGTTCGCAGTCCATAGGGCCGCGTTTCTAGCCGGTGAAAGTCCGGTCGCGGGAATTGACTGTTGCCCGCGTAGTTATATTCGACGCTTCTTTGAGGTGACTCGGGAGGTGAAAGCTCGAAAGTAAATGTCCTTGCCGGTGAAGGGCTAGCAATCCTTTGGGCCGCAGCGTAAGTGGGAGCAGGAAACGTGATGCATGGTCGAAGGGAAGGACTGCAGGCGCAGAAGTGTGAAGTGAGAAGTTTGAAGAGTGAAACAGATTATTCTTTTCTGTTTTTCTTGGAGACCTTTGCGCTCTTTGCGTTGAATGAAAGGCAATCATCATTCGATCAGGCATGTTCGGGCTACAATCGTGATATGCATGCCCCGGCATTTCTTGATAATTGGTAGTGTGCTTGATAGAATAGGCACGGCTGGGCGCAGAAGTGTGAAGGATGAAGTTTGAAGGGTGAAGAATAACACCCTTGTTGCCCCTTTTCCAAAGGGGGAGGATTAGACAACGAATTCTTCGACAGGCCTTTCGACAAGCTCGGGACAAGTGACACCAATTACACGAATGAAAGCTATTATCTGCTTCGAGCAGTGACCGCTGGAGGAACAGGTTCATGGCCAAGAATGTTGTCGTGTTGGGAGGAGACGGGATAGGGCCGGAAGTAACGGGAGCGGCCACCCACATCCTGGAAGAGGCGGGTTTTAAGCTCGACATGCAAGCGCCGCCGTGCGGGGAGAAGGTAGTAGACGAATATGGAACCGCCTTTCCCGATGAGGCAAGGGAACTGTGCAACAGCGCCGACGCGATCCTGTTCGGCTCGACGGAGGAAGCGAGCATCATTATCATGGCGTACCTGCGCTTTGTCCTGAGGACATACGCCAATCTGCGCCCATTAAAATATTATCCCGGGTCTTATTCGCCCCTGTCAAAGCCGGAAAATATCGATTTCGTCGTGGTACGGGAAAACCTGGAGGGAATGTATCCGGGCCGCGAGGGCGATCTGTCCGACCTGGCAATCGCCATGCCCGCTTTTCGCGACGTGCTCGGCAAGAGCTTCGCGGATCTGGGGGAAGGCAAGTTCGCCGTGCGCGCGATAACAAAAGAGGGCACCGACAAGATCGCGCGGTTCGCCTGCGAGCTGGCGCGAAAGCGAAAGAAGAGCGGTTATCCCGGAAAGCTCACGTGTGTCACCAAGCAGAATATGCTCAGGGAATCGTGCGGCCTGTTCAAGCAACGGGTCGAGGAGATTTTCAGGGAATATCCGGAGCTGGAGTATGAGCATTTCCACGTGGACGATGCCGCGCGGCGGCTGGTAAGATTCCCGCAGGAGATGGATGTGATTGTCACATCGAACATGTTCGGCGATATCCTGTCGGATCTCGGAGCTGAACTGGTCGGCGGTCTCGGAATAGCACCAAGCGGATGCTACAGCGACGAGAGGGCGTATTTCGAGTCTGTCCACGGTTCCGCACCGGACATCGCCGGCAAGGGAATCGCCAACCC
>CAYZZY010000121.1:0-8254 GCA_964482745.1 uncultured bacterium | reverse complement strand
TTTGGTTCTGTTGTTCGTTTTGCGGGAAATCTCGCCGAAGCGAGGTTTCGTCGGCGTGTGCGCTCTTGCACTTTATGCCGTTACGGTGGCAGGCGTGTATCATTATCATCGTTGGAATGAGGCACGATGGACCGCAATTGATTATCTTACAAGTGAGGTTGGAGCATCTGCGAGCGAGATTGATGGCGGATTCGAGTACAACGGATGGATGTTCTATGATGATTATTTCCCGCCACCCAAAGAAGATAAAAGCTGGTGGTGGATCTGGGACGACAAGTATGTTATCTCCTTTTCGAATATTTCCGGATACCGGATTCTTAAGCGATTTCCATTCCATTCGGTGATGCCGGGTGTCGCCGATGAAGTGCTGGTTCTCGAAAGGGAACCTCAAGGGAGGAGTCGGCCATAGTATCGAGTGAACGAACGCATATGCGGAAGCTGCTCCTGTATTTGTTCCTTTATGGAGTTGCGGCATTCTTGCTTTTTCACAATCTGTCAGATCGATTGCTCTGGGCAGATGAAGCTGAGACAGCTGTTCTCGCGAAGAATATAATACAGTTTGGCGTTCCGCTGGCGAATGACGGAAAGAACTTTCTGGCCATTTTCCCGCCGGAGCATGTGGAGGTAAATGAAAAATTCGTCTGGACATGGAACCCGTGGCTTGCGCCCTATATTGCGGCCACTTCGTTCAAAGTGTTTGGACCGACGACGTTTGCCGCGCGTATTCCCTTCGTGCTTGTCGCCTTCGCAACCATTTTATTGATTCGGAAAGTTGTCATCACGCTGTATGGGGACGAGGAGACCGCGGCGATAGCCACTCTGCTGCTCGCAGTATCAGTGCCCTTCCTTTTGCATTCGCGGCAATGCCGATACTATGCGATCTTGAGCTTCAGTCAGCTTTGGATTCTTCTTGGCTATCATAAGATGCATTCGGAGGAAAGTCGAAGCGGTGGGATACCCCTTACTCTGGGTATGATAGCACAGTTCTATTCGAACTATATCGCGTTTGCGGGTAACTGCGTGGCTCTCGGAATACATGTATTGTTCAGCGGGCCAAAGAAAAAGGAGTTGATCCTGCGTTTGGCTCCATGCGCGGCTGTATCCGCCGCGGCCACATTGCCATGGGTGATTTATTCGGGAGTGCTGGGACAATCAAGATTCATGAGCATCTCACGTGTCTGGAGGGCGCTGGCGTTCTACATTTCCGAGACAAACCTTCACATAGTGCCCCTGCTGATTCTGTTTTTGCCTTTGCTGATTTTTGCAAGGAGATATTTAGCAAATGAGGAGACGCGATGGAGGCCGGAAACGTCGTTGGTTATCATATTTGTGGTTGGCCAGCTTGCCATGCTTGCGTTCTTTTATCAGATTTATTTTAGATATCTGATGACGCCGCTGCCGCTTCTCATCATTCTTGAAGCGCGGGCGTTGACATGGAGTTTTACTCGGCGATGGGTAAGATACATTGTCCTGTCTTTGCTGGTTTTGACAAACTGGCTTGGGATAATTCCACTACTGCCATTTCGGGTAGAGCATAAGCCGGGCTTCCCACTGATTCACTATGCACAGGAGATCGCAAGTGACTATGAAGACAAACTGGAGAATGTTGTTGACTTCTTTTTGGTTCATGGAAATCCATCTGAATCCATATTTGTGATGGATGTTGAAGCTCCTCTGATTTTTTATACCGAGATGCAGATTGTAGACGGCAGATTTCCAGAGAATACCGGCAAACTGACCCAGACAGATTGGATCCTTACGGATAGCCCCTCTTCAGTTATCTATTACCCTCCCTGGGTATTGAACATATCTCCGTCCGATTTGCCGGGGCATGAGGCGATAAGATTGAAAGTCAGAAATACCGCGCATGGCGCAAGCCGTCCCGATCCAAATGAGCACCGCGCTTTCACGGCACAGAGTTTTAAAGATATTACCATATTCCGTCGAAAGTTTTAGCTGCCTGGCAGGAATCTTTTTCGATAGATCAGTGAAAAATGTTTGAGGTCGCAGGCCTGCCACAAACACATTAGCCTGTGTTGGCTTCTCTTATTCTGGCAATGTGGCGTGCTACCTCTGTCGCCTGATCGATGACGGTGTCTTGATTGCTGCCAATGGGCATAAACAGCCTGACGCCCGCCTCGGTCTCAAGCCGCAGTTTATTTCCGAATATTGCCGACAGGGCATTCAGTTCCGCCGAAGTGAATTGTTTTCCCGATACCGGACGAAACAACACCTTGTCTCTCATTTTTCCAATAAATTCAAGCCTCGCCAATGCCCCGACAACCCGCAGGCGAGCCAATTTGAGAAGATTTCCCGATTCTTCGGGTACGGGACCGTAGCGATCTTCCATCTCCTGCATGATCAGGTCGATATCCTCCTCTGTCTTAGCGAGGCCGACCTTCTTATACAACGCCAGTTTCTGGGCGGGAGAGGCAACGTAGCTGTCGGGAATGAAACTGTCGACATCGAATTCCGCCGTGGGCAGCAGCAGTTTCTCCGGCGCTATCCCCTTTAATTCAGCCACTGCCTCCTCCAGAAGTTGGCAATACATCTCGAATCCCACCGCCGCGACGTCACCATGCTGTTCCGCTCCCAGTATATTTCCCGCCCCCCTGATCTCGAGATCGCGAAGCGCTATCTTGAAGCCGGAGCCGAGTTCGGAAAATTCTTCGATGGCCTTTAGCCGTTTCTGGGCCACTTCACTGAGTGCGCGGCGGCCGGGAATCAGCAAGTAGGCATAGGCTCGCCGCTTGTATCGGCCAACACGTCCGCGGAGTTGGTAGAGATCCGCCAGCCCGAACCTGTCCGCGCGGTTGATCAACATGGTGTTGACGTTCGGGATATCCAGCCCGGACTCGATTATTGTGGTGCACAAGAGCACGTCTACCTGTCCTTCGAGAAATGCCTCCATGGCCGACTGGAGTTCACGTTCGGGCATCTGGCCGTGCGCGATCCCGATCCGCGCCTCGGGCACAAGTTTTTCCAGGAAAGCGGCCATTCTCCCGATTGTTTTCACACGGTTGTGGACGAAGAACACCTGTCCTTCTCTGGCCATCTCCCTCAGAATAGCTTCGCGGATCAGCTTTTCGTTGAACTCGGTAACGGTTGTAATTACCGCGAGCCTGTCCTCCGGCGGCGTGTTTATGACACTCATGTCTCTTACACCCATCAATGCCATGTGAAGCGTTCTCGGTATCGGCGTAGCGGTCATGGTGAGGACATCTACCAGCTTGCGCAGCTTTTTCAATCGCTCCTTGTGGGCCACTCCGAACCGTTGTTCTTCGTCAATAATAACCAGTCCCAGATCTTTGAAGGTGATATCTTTCTGGACCAGCCTGTGCGTCCCGATGACAATGTCCACGTTTCCCTCGGCCAGTTCCGCGATGATTTTCTTTTGTTCGGCGGGAGTCTTGAATCGACTGAGCATTTCCACGCGCATCGGATAGTCGGCGATACGTTCCCGGAAGGTCGTATAATGCTGTTGGGCAAGGATCGTTGTCGGCACAAGCACGGCAACCTGCCTGGAGTCCATGACGCACTTGAATGCAGCCCGCAGGGCCACTTCCGTCTTCCCATATCCGACGTCCCCGCAGATCAGGCGATCGAGCGGGCAGGGGCGTTCCATGTCCTTTTTGACGTCCTCAATCGCCGCGAGCTGGTCTTCGGTCTCGCGGAATATAAACGCTTCCTCGAATTCGGCCTGCCATTGAGAATCGGGCGAACACTTGATTCCGGCAAGGACCTGTCGAGTGGCGTAAAGGTCCAGCAGTTCCCCGGCCATATCCCTGATTGCGCGGCGCACGCGCTCCTGCACCCGGAACCATGCGGTCCCCCCGAGCTTATAGATTTTTGGAGGCTCATCATCCGAGCCAACATACTTCTGCACGAGATGCATCATGTTTACCGGAACATAGAGCTTGTCGCCTCCAAGATATTCAAGCACCAAAAATTCGCTCTTCTGTTCCTCCAGATAGGTCAGCCCGCGATAGATGCCGATGCCGTGGTCTACGTGCACGACATAGTCGCCGACACGGAGGTCGGTGAAATGCGCTATGGGCGCTCCCCCTTTGAATTTCTTGCGCGGTCGCCGGCGCGAGTATCGCTGAAAAATTTCCTGGTCGCTTATGACGACGAGACCTATCTCATCAAGCACGAACCCGTTTCTCAATCTGCCCAATATTATTGAAAGCTGGCGACCTTTGTCGGGTCGCGGACTGAAATGAGGATTCATTCCCGCATCCTGCAAAAGCTCCATCAGGCGCTTGCTTTCTCCTTCGTTGTTGCATACAAGCGTTGCCTGGAATCCGTTTTCCATCCACTCGCCCAGATTCTCGAGCAAGGTCTTTAAGTCTCCCGAAAGGGGTTCAAGAGAATGACAGCGGATTCCGAAACTTTTGAAATCGTTGAACAACTCAGGAGTCTGGTCGAATCGGCTTAGACACACCATTGGTTTTTCGGAATCGCGCAGGATGTCCTCAAGCGCGGTCATCTCTTCGTGGGCCACATCGTACAATGGCGCGAGGTGCTCCTGGGACGACTCTGCTTCTATCAAGAGCGGCTCATCCCAGGCCAGGACGGTATTCTCCGGAAGATAGTCCAGGATCGTTGTATCGCTGCCTGAAAGACCCGGTGAATCTATCCAGCGGTTTCGCGGCATCAGTTCCACATGGTCGACCTGCTCGTAGGACCGCTGAGTGACGGAGTCAAAAATGCGGATGGATTCGATGTCATCCCCAAAAAACTCGAGCCGGTAAGGATCGTCTGCGCAAATGGGGAAAATGTCCACTATTCCGCCCCGAATACTGAACTCACCGCGCGTCTCGACCATGCTCTGCCTGCGATAACCACGCTCGACCAATTCGGCGCTCAATTGTTCGAGTGACCACGTGTCGCCCTTGCGAAGCATGAGGAGCATTGGGGCAATCTGTTCCGGGCGCGGCAAGTGCTGCAGGAGTGATTTTACGGGGGCAATCACGATGGGACGCTTCAGGATGTGTCCCACCCGCAAAAAGGCCCGAACGGTCAGCAGGCGTTCGGAGGCCGTCTGGTCCGCTGGCAGGACATCGGACGGCGGCAGATACTCCCGGGGAAGAAACAAGGACAGCGTGTCGGAATCATAGAAGCTTTCGAGGTCGCCCAGGACTGTTTCCGCCGCCTCGATCGTCGACGTGACGAAAAGAAGGGCATGGTCGAGCGAGGCTGCCAGCTCTGCGGCGAACAGGCTGTGAGAAGCGCCCCACAATCCGTGAATCCAAATGCGCGGCCTCTGAGATCGCATGGCGGCGACGGTATGTTCGAATGCGGCAAGCTTCCGTATTCTTTCGATCATTATCTTTTCCGGATGGCGCCGGACATACAACTACCCCGCCGCAATCCCCCGGGAGGTGGTGCGGAAGGGGGGGGGATGAATCTTTTTTCCACGTTACTCTTGAGGAGACCGTCCGAGAAAGAGCGATACAGTTGTTCTATCAATCGCTCGCCGGCGTCTCGATCTTGAGGTCCAGAAGCTTGGCTGCTGCGTCGACCACTCCCCGCGCACTCAGGCCATATTTTCGAAGAAGGGCCGAGGCCGGGCCATGTTCGATAAATCTATCAGGGAATCCGAGGATTGCGAAGCTGCCTGCCTTCTTGGGACTTATCCGCAATGCGAGTTCGAGCAGTCCGCTGCCGAATCCGCCGGAGGCCGCGCCGTCCTCTATAGTGATCACGCCTTTAACTATTTCGAGAAGTTGGCTGTAGAAATCTTCATTCAACGGCTTTGCAAAGCGGGCGTTGACGACACTGGCGCTCACGCCCTCGCCGGCCAGTTGCTCCGCTGCCTCCAGTGCCATGTCCACCATCGGTCCGAGCGCGACAATGGCGATATCGTCGCCTTCGCGCACCAACTCGGGCCGGCCCAGTTCTATAGGCGCATCGAGGCCTTTCGAAAACGTGCTCAGGGCGCAACCGCGTGGATATCTGATCGCGATCGGCTTGTGCTGCCCGTTCGCCCACTCCATCATCGCCTTGAGTTCGGTGCCGTTCTTGGGGGACATGATGATTATGTTCGGCAGGCTGCGCAGAAATGCGATATCGAACAGACCATGATGCGTGGGACCGTCCCTTCCGACGATGCCCGCGCGGTCTATCGCGAAGACAACAGGCACATTCTGCAAGCATACGTCGTGACATATCTGGTCGTATGCCCGCTGCAGAAATGTCGAGTAGATTGCGACAACCGGACGAAGGCCTTCCGCGGCGAGCCCTGCGGCGAACGTGACCGCGTGCTGCTCCGCGATGCCGACATCGAAGAACCGCTTTGAGAACCTGTTCGCAAATTCTTCAAGGCCGGTCCCCTCGGCCATTGCGGCGGTTATGGCGACTATCCTGGGATCTTTTTCGGCCATCTCGACCATGTGTTCGCCGAATACCTGTGAAAAGCTCGGGCCCACGGGTTGGTCATCGGATGGAGGCAGGGGTTCGCCGGTCTCGATCTCGAAAGCCCGTATACCATGGAAGCTGCTCGGCTTGGCCTCGGCGTATTCGTATCCTTTTCCCTTTTTGGTAAGGGCGTGCAAGATAATCGGAATCTTAAAGGTCGCGATCTTGCGGAGTGTGTCGACCAAGACTTCGAGGTCGTGACCGTCCACCGGGCCGATGTATTTGAAACCCAGTTCCTCGAAGAGCGAACCCGGCTTCAACAGGCTTGCGGCGCTTTTTTGTATGCGCTTGGCCGTTTCGAACAGCGTTGAGCCGACGGCGGGAATGCGCTTGAGCAGAAATTCGAGGTCGCCCTTGAATCGGTTATAGGAAGTCGCGGTGATCAGGCGGCTCAGATACAATGAGAGGGCGCCCACACTCCGGGATATAGCCATCTCATTGTCGTTCAGTACGACCACAAGATCTTTTCCCATGTGGCCGATGTGGTTGAGCGCTTCGAATGCGAGTCCGCCCGTCATGGAACCGTCCCCGATCAGCGCCACTGCCTTGAATTCTTTTCCGGCCAGGTCGCGCGCACAGGCCAGGCCCGCTGTCGCGGAGATGCTGGTGCTCGCATGCCCAGTGGTAAAGCAGTCGTATTCGCTTTCATTTCTATTTGGGAATCCGGCCAATCCTCCGAGAGTACGGAGAGACTTGAAGTCATCGCGTCTTCCGGTGATGATTTTATGGGCATACGCCTGGTGCCCGACATCGAACACGATCTTGTCCCGAGGCGCGTCGAACACGTAATGAATGGCGAGGATGAGCTCGACTGTTCCCAGGCTTGAGGCCAGGTGTCCCCCACGGTGCGAGGTGGTTGAAATGATCTCCTGTCTGATCTCCTCTGCCACCTGGCGCAGTTGTTCAATTGAAAGAGCCTTGAGGTTCTTTGGACTGTCGATTCGATCAAGAAGCCTTCCCATTCAATAATCTTCCTTTGTTACAAAACCTAAGCGGTACGATTTACCACGAGATCGGCCACTGCCTCGAGCATTGCCGAGCGCGGCGCGAAATCACTCAACTGTTTCTTGGCGCGCTCGATCAAACCCTGACAGTGTTGTCGGGACTCGCTGATACCAAAAAATCCGGGATACGTGAGCTTGCCCGCCTCGGCATCCGCGCCGGAATCTTTCCCCGTTATCGCAGAGGATGATTCGACATCGATGATGTCATCCGATATCTGGAACGCCAATCCGAGGCAACGGCCATATCCGGTAAGATCCTTCATGGAAATGTCATCCGCTCCGGCAGCGATGGCTCCCATTCGGACGGCGGCGGCGATGAGGGCGCCCGTTTTGTGCGAGTGAATGTACTCGAGGGTGGGAAACTCTATCTCTTTGCCGGTCCACTCGATGTCTGCCACCTGTCCGCCTATCATGCCCATCGTGCCTGATGCGTTCGCGAGTTCATATATCAGTTTCGCGACGAGGTCTGGGGGAGAAGCGCAGAGCGTCTCAAAAGCAAGCGTGAGAAGGGCGTCACCTGCCAGGATAGCAATGGCTTCCCCGAATTTCCGATGCGTGGTCGGTTTTCCCCTGCGGAGTTGGCCGTCGTCCATCGCGGGCAAATCGTCATGGATGAGTGAGTAAGTGTGGATCATCTCAATGGCGCAGGCGGCAGGCAAAGCATCGTCAATGTTGCCTCCACACATGCTATTGGTTTCAAGTATCAGGAACGGCCTGATCCTTTTCCCGCCCGCGAAAACACTGTATCGCATGGCTTCGCAGACGGACTGCTCGAGCCCGGCCGACTTCGGAAGAAGCCGATCAAGCTCTTCATCCACAAGCTTTCCCTG
>CAYZZY010000120.1:0-8282 GCA_964482745.1 uncultured bacterium | reverse complement strand
CAAGTTTTTGTTTCTGCTGTCCCACCTTTTTTTCAAAACTATCAGCATTTATGCATATTTTGTCTTTACTGGAGACAGAGTGCGTGGTATAATACTTGTTTAATTAATCGGTTGGCAATAGGCAAAGGAGAGGCGCACATATGGTAGACCTAAGCAATATTCGCGAAGGATTATCATTCGATGATGTGCTTCTGGTTCCTGCGCGGTCGGAGATTCTTCCGAACGAGGTGGACCTCAAGACAAAACTGACGCAAACCATGTCGTTGAGGATTCCGATCGTCAGTTCGGCGATGGATACCGTCACCGAGGCTCCGATGGCGATCGCCATGGCGCAGGAGGGCGGCATCGGGATCATCCACCGGAACATGTCGATCGATGAGCAGGTGGCCGAGGTCGGCAAGGTCAAACGATCCGAAAGCGGCGTGATCACCGATCCGATAACGCTCAGACCCGAGGACCGCGTGAGCAAAGCCGTCGAACTTATGGCCCGCAATCGCATCTCGGGTTTCCCCATCACGATGGATAACGGCAAGCTCGTCGGCATCCTGACCAATCGCGATCTTCGTTTCTATGTGGATTATGAGGGCCCCATCTCCGAAGTGATGACGAAGGAAAAGCTCGTGACCGCGCCGGTGGGCACCACTCTTGAAGAGGCCAAGAGCATTCTGCACGAGAACCGAATCGAGAAACTGCTGCTCGTGGACGATGAGGGCCATTTGCGCGGGTTGATCACTATAAAAGACATCCAGAAGGCGATAGAATATCCGTGCTCCTGCAAGGACGGTTACGGCAGGCTTTGCGTCGGCGCGGCAGTGGGCACGAGCAAGGACGTGCTCGAGCGGGCCGATAAACTCATCAAGGCCGGAGTCGACGTGATCGTTGTCGATACCGCACACGGACATTCGACGCGCGTGCTCGATACTGTCAGAAAGTTAAAACTTGAATTCGACGGTGTTGAAATTATCGGAGGCAACGTCGCCACAGGAGAAGGCGCACTCGAGCTTATCGAGGCGGGCGCGGATGCCATAAAGGTAGGTGTGGGACCGGGTTCCATATGCACCACCCGCATTGTTGCAGGCGCCGGCGTCCCCCAGATGACTGCAATCAATGATTGCGCCAAAGTTGCCCGGGAAAGGGGTATTCCGGTTATTGCCGACGGCGGCATCCGTTACTCGGGCGATATCGCAAAGGCGCTTGCGGCGGGCGCAAGCTCGGTCATGATCGGCAACCTGTTTGCGGGAACCGAGGAAAGCCCCGGCGAAATAATGATATATGAGGGCCGCAGATACAAGATCTATCGCGGCATGGGATCGCTGCAGGCCATGAACAAGGGCAGCAGCAGGGATCGCTATTTTCAGGAAGACGAATTCAATGTGGACAAGCTTGTGCCCGAAGGGATCGAGGGCAGGGTGGCGTTTCGAGGCCCGCTTTCAAGCTTCGTGTTCCAGCTTATTGGCGGAGTCAGGTCCGGGATGGGCTATTGCGGCGTGAGAACGATAGAAGAGCTTCAGCGAAAAGGGAAGCTCATGAAGTTGACCAATGCCGGATTGCTCGAAAGTCACCCCCACAATATTACGATCACCAAAGAGGCGCCCAATTACCAGCGCTTCTGAACGTATCGTGCGGTCCCGGAGCCATAACTGAAACGTTCCCTTCATCTATTTCGGTGCCGGAGAAAATGAATCCAGACCTTCATTCGCAACTCGTTATTGTACTCGATTTCGGATCGCAGTACACCCAGTTGATTGCCCGCCGAGTACGTGAGTGTCACGTCTATTGCGAAATCCATCCTTTCGACCTCAGCATACAAAAGATTGAGGCCTTGCAGCCTCACGGAATCGTGCTCTCGGGCGGACCGGCGAGCGTCTCGATGGATGATTCACCGCGGCCGGACGCCGCCCTCTTCGATCTTGACATCCCGATGCTTGGCATCTGTTACGGCTTCCATCTGATGGGGAGACTCATGGGCGGTTCGGTGCTTCCGTCGGCCCACAGAGAATACGGACATGCGATAGTGAAGCATTTCGATCCAAAGGGCTTGTTCCACGGATTGGAGCCCGAACTGAGCGTGTGGATGAGTCACGGCGACCGGATCGAAACGCTGCCGCCGGACTTTGTCAATATCGGCACCTCCGACAATGCGCCTATATGCGCAATAAAGCATATGGAAAGACCGATCTATGGACTGCAGTTTCATCCGGAGGTCGCTCATACGCCGCGCGGAACCGATATTCTGCGCAATTTTCTGTTTCGTATTTGCGAGTGCGAGCCTGTATGGGACATGGGCTCCTTCATTAAGAATACGGTTCATCAGATTCGGGAGAAGGTGGGCAAAGAGCGGGTATTGTGCGCTTTGAGTGGGGGAGTGGACTCGTCGGTGACAGCGGCGTTGCTCCATCAGGCGGTTGGCGACCAACTGCACTGCATCTTTGTCGACAACGGATTGCTGCGCAAAAACGAGCCGCAACTTGTTGAAGAAGTGTTTCGCAAACACTTCTCGATCAATCTGGACGCCGTCAGCGCTGAAGACTGGTTCCTTGACAAACTCAAGGGAGTTGAGGAACCCGAGGAGAAGCGCAAGATCATTGGGAACGAATTTATCCGTGTATTCGAGGAGGAGGCCGGCAGGCTTGGAAATTTCAAGTATCTCGCGCAAGGCACGCTTTACCCCGACGTAATCGAAAGCCAATCCACCCGCGGACCGTCCGATACGATAAAAACCCACCACAACGTCGGCGGACTTCCCGAAAAAATGAAATTCGAACTCATCGAGCCTTTGAAGGAACTCTTCAAAGACGAGGTGCGCGAAGTCGGCAGGCAGTTGGGCCTTCCCGACGAAATCCTCTGGCGTCACCCGTTTCCCGGACCCGGTCTTGCCATCAGGGTGCTGGGCGAAGTCACCAGAGAAAGATTGTCCACGCTTAAGGAAGCCGATGCAATCACCATCGAAGAGATAAAGAAGGCTGGGCTTTACAGGGATATATGGCAGGCCCTTGTAGTGCTTCTGCCGGTAAAAAGCGTCGGAGTGATGGGTGACGCGCGGACCTACGAGAATGTTGCATCGATCCGCGCCGTCACGAGCATGGACGGCATGACGGCGGATTGGTTCCGTTTCCCTTATGATGTGCTTGCGAGAATCTCAAATCGCATCATCAATGAAGTGAAAGGCGTGAACCGCGTTGTCTACGATATCAGCTCAAAACCGCCCAGCACGATAGAGTGGGAATGAGGAGGATGTCTCTAGGGCGAGAAATCACGTGTGGCAGTTGCGGCGCCGAAGTCAGCCGGGAGATTCCCGAATACTTCGTCGAGTTGGAGTGTTTTCGCCTCATGGCGGATCGTCAGGAAAAGATGCCTCGCCGTGGTTCAAATGAATACCACAAGGCAATGGACACTCTGCTGCCGGAAATCCGGGAAGCCTATTTCAATAATTCCGAGATGTACGACAAAGGGCATCTTTGGTGTTCCTCATGCGGATGCCGCCTGGGCCCGAACTCGCCAATAAACGGTATCTGATCTCTCGTGCAATTCCCGCCTACACGTTCGGATTTTCGCTTTGATTTCTTACGCCGAAGCTGCCCGTTGCCAAGTTGACACACCCCACCTGCTGTGCTATCATCGGGAATGAAAACCAATTCGATCTATATCTTGATTCGGGCAGTCTCCTTTGAGCCTTTCAACGTTTGAGATCGCAGCGGACAGATTATGTATGAAGAAGTTTGAGTATATCGGCATTGATAAAAACGGGCTGACTACCTCCGGCTCCACGATGGGGAATAGCAAGGAGGAAGTCAAGGCCCAACTCCGGCAATTCGGATTCAGGAAAATTCGGATTCAGGAGAGCCGTGCAGCATCATCTCAAGCCGAACAACCGTCTCCTGCCGCAGAAGCGACGGACGAAGATTTCGTTCAAAGACTCGTGGACGGTGATATCCAGATTCATGCTCCCGTCGAGGGGACCGACGTTGAAGAAGAGGAGGACGAAGAAGACGAATGGCGGCGGGCCGAAACGCTGGCTCGTGTCCGCAAACACCGGCGACGGGAAAACCTTGCCCTTGTCATAACCCTCATCATTGTCGGGGTAATTGCCGCCATTTTCATCTATGACAAGATGACGGAGATAGATGCCCCGCAGCCAAAGATCATCAAGCGTACCGCCAATCCAATGCTGAGCCTCGAAGATGTCTATGTGAAGGGCGGCAATCTTGTTTTTGTCGTCTTTTCGCGCGAATGGAACGGCAATGTGCGCATAGAATATGAGGCATGGGATGTCTTCGGCGCCAAAATAGACTTCGGGATGAAAAGGATTGGCCATGTCGGCGAATATCTTGGTGGTTCCCCGCGCAAGAGCGGCGCCGTCAGTCTCAAGAAATTCAGATACTATGACAAAATCGAAATTATTGTCAGAGGGGATGAGGGCAAGTGAGATGACCGAGCGGATAGGGCGGAACTACTGGATGCGATCGGCGGTTCTCGCTGTGGGCGTTGCTTCCCTGATTGCCATGATCGGGTGCAGCCTCGAGGCGCACGCGCGGCGATCCTTCAAGAAGATTGTGTATCAAGAGATCAAACAGTTCAACAAGTACAATAGAAAAGAGGAAAAGCCCAGGGCATACAAAACCGACGAAGGCTTCTATCGTATCTATAAGGAAAGGATTGAACCTACCACAAATATGCGACGCACGAATTCTATTGACACCCCTTTCATCGCAACACTTGTTTTTACCGAAAACGTCTATGTCACCCATCGTCATAAGACCATGACCGAAGCCAGGGGAGACAGCCACTACATCCTTTCAGACTCCTCCAAGCGTGAGATCCTTTATACGTTTGTGGACGGCGGCTGGAAAAAGAAACAGGCCCGCTGAGGATCCGGACGTCTCCGGGTGCGGTTAAGAAAAACAAGGATGGGCTTTCCAGAACAGTCAGATCCGATTTCTCACGGGAAATGGAATCGATGGTTGATCAATGGCACGAGTCTGTGATGAACAAGGCTGAGAACGCCGGGCAGGTCGGCTTTTTCGTGGCCGGACTCAGAGCGGCGCTCATAGTTCTCTATACATTTGTGCTGGGTGTTCCCTGTCTTGTCATTGCGCTTTTTCAACCGCACGGCGAGGCAAGCTACTGGTTCATACGCGCGTGGGCGCACATACTGCTCTGGACCTGCGGGGTGACAACGGAGGTCCGGGGAAAACAGAGTATTCCCGCGGATGGACCGTTTCTCTTGATGTCCACTCACAAAAGCCATTTCGATATCCCGGTCCTGATAAAGGAAATCCCCCGGCAATTTCGAATCGTTGGCAAGAAGTCGCTATTCAGTATCCCGGTTTTCGGCTGGATTTTGTCGGTGGCAGGCTATGTGAGCGTGGACAGGGAGGATCGAAAGCAGGCGTTTGCCAGCATCGATAAGGCCGCCGAGAATGTGAAGTCGGGAATGCCCCTATTGATATTTCCGGAAGGCACGAGGAGCCCGGATGGTTCCCTTGGCCCTTTCAAAAAAGGAGGCTTTGTGCTTGCCACAAAGGCCGATGTCCCGATCGTTCCCATCATTGTGGACGGCACGTTCCATGTCCTCCCAAAAACAACGTGGCGCATTCGTCCGGGCCGCGTTAAAGTTGTATTTGGCAAGCCTATCGAAACCTCGACCTATTCCTATGAGAACAAGGAAGAGCTGATGGAAAAAGTCCGCGCCGCAATGTCCGACCCGGTGCAGCCGACCCGGAATTAACCTTTTGATATGGCCTTGAATATGGCTTGACTCCGAAGAGTCAAACTGTTATTATACATTTGCTGATGAGTTCGATTCTTTCCGTTTCATTTGTACCAAACCCGCACCCCTCAATAGTTTATAGAAAATCCTATCCGCAGGATATTTGGCTATGATAAACAGATATTCCAGGCCTGACGCGGCAGCCATCTGGACCGAAGATCACAAGCTTGAGACCTGGCTGAAGGTGGAGGTTCTTGCCTGTGAGGCGTGGGCGGAACTGGGGAAAATTCCTCCCGACGCGCTCAAGGCGATCAAGGAAAATGCCGGGTTCTCCTCTCAGCGAGTGGCCGAAATCGAGGAAGTCACACGACACGATGTCATCGCGTTTCTTACGTCGGTGGGCGAACGCGTCGGCCCTTCATCACGCTTTATCCATTTCGGCCTGACGTCCTCCGATATGCTTGATACTGCGCTCGCAGTAAACCTCTGCGAGGCCGGCGACATCATTATCGCAGACCTCGAGGAACTGCTGAAGGTTCTGAAAAGGAAAGCGCGCGAACACAAAGACACCGTGATGATCGGCCGCTCTCACGGCATTCATGCTGAACCGATTACGTTTGGCCTCAAGATGGCGATCTGGTATACGGAGACAGAGCGCAACCTCGAAAGGATGCTGCGCGCCAAAGAGACCATCAGCTTTGGCAAGATATCAGGCGCAGTGGGCACGTTCGCCAACCTCGATCCCTTTGTCGAGCAGTATGTGTGCGCCAAGCTTGGACTGAAGCCGGCGCCCGTCTCGACCCAGATAATCCAGCGGGATCGGCATGCCGAATTCCTGACGACGCTTGCGATTATCGCAAGTTCGCTCGACAAATTCGCCACCGAGATACGGAGCCTGCAGCGAACGGAGATCCTCGAGGCCGAAGAATTTTTCGAGAAGGGCCAAAAAGGGTCATCCGCGATGCCGCATAAGCGAAATCCGATAAGGTCTGAAAATATTTCCGGACTTGCCCGGGTGATCCGCGCTAACGCCATTGCCGCACTGGAGAATGTTCCCCTCTGGCACGAACGTGATATTTCTCATTCATCAGTCGAGAGGGTGATAATTCCGGACAGTTGTATCCTTATCGATTATATACTGGCGCGTTTCACGGGTGTTGTGGACAAATTGCTCGTATATCCGGATACTATGCGGCGCAATCTGGAGATAACAAAGGGGATGCTCTTCTCCGAGCGTATCCTGCTGGAACTTATAGGAAAGGGCCTCACGAGGGAGGACGCTTACAAGCTCGTTCAGCGGAACGCGATGAAAGTATGGGAGCAAGGGATCGATTTTCGCGACTCCCTTCTTTCGGATCCTGATGTTTCATCGCGCATCACCGAACAAGAGCTTGATAACTGTTTCGACATGGAGCATCATCTCAGGTTTGTGGACGAAATCTTCGAAAGAGCGGGGCTTAACAGTGAATAATTCAAAGGGTATGGCTTCAGGGGTCGTGACAAGAACGGACTTTCCCCACCTGAAACTTCATAATCGGGGAAAGGTTCGCGATATTTATGAGATCGACGGAAATATACTCCTTGTCGCCACCGATCGCATCTCGGCGTTCGATGTCGTGCTTCCGGACGGAATCCCGAACAAAGGAAGGGTGCTGACGGGTCTGTCCGAGTTCTGGTTTGACCGTATGGCGGATGTTGTTTCGAATCATGTTTTGACCACCAATGTTGATGAATATCCCGACGCGGCCGCTCCATATCGTGACGTACTCCGCGGCAGATCGATGCTTGTCAGGAACGCGAAGCCGTATCCTGTCGAATGTGTTGTGCGCGGGTACCTGGCAGGTTCCGCAGTAAAAGAGTATCGAAAGAGCCAGTCTGTCTGCGGAATCAAGTTGCCGGAGGGATTGAGAGAATCCGAACAACTCCCGGAGCCGATCTTTACGCCGTCGACGAAGGCCCAGTCAGGCCATGACATCAATATTTCCAGGAAGGAAATGGCTGAAATCATAGGCAAGGAAAAAGCGGACGTGCTTATTGAAAAAAGCCTTGCCATCTTCAATGCTGCAAGCGAATTTGCGGCTTCGCGAAATCTTATCCTGTCGGACACGAAGTTCGAGTTCGGAGAGTTCGAAGACGAGACGATTCTGATTGACGAACTGTTAACACCGGATTCATCTCGTTATTGGCTGACCGAGACGTATCAGGTTGGCAAGGAACAAACGAATTTTGACAAACAGTATGTTCGCGATTACCTGGAGACGCTCGATTGGGACAAGACGCCGCCGGCGCCCGAGCTTCCGGCTGACGTCATCGCGAGGACCGAGGAGAAGTACAAGCAGGCCTATAAGTTGATAACAGGGAAGGATCTTTGATTTAGGCATGAAATCATCAACACCGTCTTGCATTCCGGAAGCAGCCTCCGAATCCGACTTCATGAAGCATGAATGCGGTGTTTTCGGAGTGTTCGGTCACCCCGAAGCTGCGAGGATTTCCTACCTCGGCCTCTATGCCCTTCAGCACAGGGGACAGGAGAGCGCAGGCATTGTCGCTTGTTGCGAAGGCCGCCTGAGCC
>CAYZZY010000119.1:0-8297 GCA_964482745.1 uncultured bacterium | reverse complement strand
CGTGAAAGGCGTAGATCAGATAATGACGCATATCCAGCTCGTGTGGGCATCGTTGTGGTCGGATCGCGCCCTGCTCTATCGTCAGGAGCTTTCACTGGATATCGAGAAGAGCGCCATGGGCGTTATCGTTCAGGAACTGGTGTCGGGAGAGCGTTCGGGAGTAGTCTTCGGAAAGAGCCCGGTTGACGATTCCCAGGCCGTAGTGGAGGCGGTCCATGGCTTGAACCAGGGCATGGTGGACGGCACGGTCGAACCCGACCGGTGGCTCCTCGAACGAGGAACCGGGAAAATCATCTCCCATTCTCCCGCCAAACGGGAAAAGATAATGATCCCTTCACCGGAAGGTGTCCGGCTTGGATCACTCTCGCCGGAGAAGTTGGAGATGCCTCCGTTAAGTGAGAAGGATATCAACGAAGTATATAGCCTTGCCCGACGAGCAGAAGAAATCTTCGAATCGCCACAGGATGTCGAATGGACGTTCAAAGAAAAAAGACTTTTTGCGCTTCAGTCCCGGCCCATTACCGCCGCAACAGGTGAGACCCCGGACGAAGAACGCTCCTGGTATCTCAGCCTTAAGAAAAGCTTTGACAACCTCAGATCGCTAAGAGAGAAAATAGAAAACGAACTTATACCCGCGATGATCGATGAGGCCGAAAAGCTTGCCGGGAAAGATCCGGCAATGCTTTCCGACACAGAGCTTTCCGTCGAGATCTTGAGGAGATTGCGAATCCACAAAGAATGGGAAGAAACGTACACCAGAGAGTTTATTCCTTTCGCGCACGGGGCCCGGCTGTTCGGGCAAGTTTACAATGATGTGATCCACCCTGCCGACCCTTATGAGTTCACAAACCTCCTTGGAGGCACACAGATGGCGAGTATCCAGCGCAACCGGTTACTCGCAGAGATGGCCGATATGATCCGGGTTGATCCACAGTTAGCGGAGCGGTTGAAGAGCGACGCCTCTGCAGGCGCAGATCATCCATTCAGGGAGAGGCTCGAATCTTTCTTGAATGCGTTCGGCGACTTCAGCTTTGCCGGAACCCAGGCCACAAGGGATAAAGAAGGAACAATAAAGTTGTTGCTGCAAATGGCTTCTCGCGAGCCGGCCCAACAACGGTTTCTGCCCGATGACGTCGGAAAACTTACCAGGAAATTTCTGTCGCGGTTTGAAGGGGAGCAGAGAACCTTTGCGGAAGATCTCCTCGATCTCGCGCGTACGAGCTACCAATTGCGGGATGACGACAACATCTATCTCGGAAAGATCGAGGCGCATTATCTGGCTGCTCTCGATGAAGCCCGCCGCCGAATCAGCGGGCGAACCGGACTCGAAACCGGGCGGTTGGAAATGAATGAGATAGCAAAAGCGCTGAAGGATCCTGATTACAGGCCTGTTGCCAAAACACCGCCTTCGAAAACCTCGAAAGATCGAAGCCTGAAAGCCCGGCAGATCGTCGGTCAACCTGCAGGCCCGGGAATCGGTACGGGGAACGCGCGTGTAGTAGAAGGAGCGTCCGATCTGTTCGACTTCAAACCCGGTGAAATCCTGGTGTGTGATGCCATCGATCCAAACATGACATTTATTGTGCCCCTGAGCGCGGGTATTGTAGAGCGCCGCGGCGGCATGCTGATCCATGGAGCTATTATCGCCCGGGAATACGGGCTCCCCTGCGTGACCGGTGTTCCGGATGCGACAGATCTGATTCATACCGGTCAGCAGGTCACGGTGGACGGGTATTTGGGAATTGTCATCGTGGGATTGCCGACCTTGGGGAATGCGTCGTGAATTGGCTTCCTGTTTTTTCCCCAGCCTTCTGTTATATTGAAAGACCCGGCTTCCTCCAGCCAGGAAAGGATTGAGCGGATGAATGAAGTCTCGAATAAAGTTCTCCTGACCGGCGCCACCGGTTTTATCGGCGGCAGACTGTTGCACTCATTGACAGAAAAGGGTGCGAGCGTGAGGTGCCTGGTCCGGCCATCGGAAAAAATCACGACAGGGCTCCCGGAAGACCGGCAGCCGGAAGTAGCATATGCCGACCTGCTCGAGCCTGAAAGCCTCCCCGGAGCGATGGAAGGGACTGACGTCGCCTACTACCTGGTCCATTCCATGGGCGGCCGCAGTGTGCGGAGGCGGCAGGCTTTTGTGGATAATGACCGCAGGGCGGCCGAGAGCTTCATCAAGGCGGCAGATAAGGCGGGGATCAGCCGCATCATATATCTTGGCGGTCTCGGCGAAACGGGCGACCAGCTTTCGGAACACCTTTCAAGTCGGCTGGAAGTCGCCAGCATACTCCAGTCGGGAAAGGCGAAGACGACGGTATTGCGTGCCGCCATAATAATCGGTTCCGGCGGCGCATCCTTCGAAATGCTTCGTTACCTTGTCGAGCGGCTGCCGATCATGATCTGCCCGCGTTGGCTCAACACCCAGTGTCAGCCGATCGCGGTGGAAAATGCGATCGACTATCTTGTCGGCTGCCTCGAAAATTCCGCGACAGCGGGACTGACTCTGGATATAGGCGGTCCTGACATACTGACGTACCGTGAAATGATGCTTCTGTATGCGCGCATCCGCGGCCTGCGCCGATTCATCTTTATGGTGCCTGTCCTCACGCCGCATCTTTCGTCCTACTGGGTCAATCTCATGACTCCCGTGCCGGCGGGAATCGTGATCCCTCTTGTGGAAGGCCTCAAGAACTCGGTTGTATGCAGAGAAAACAGAATAAGAGAGCTTGTTCCGACTCAACTTATTCCCATGGAACAGGCCATATGCACGGCGCTTTCGGAAGCAAAAGACGGTCCCGGCAAACTGGTTTCCAAACAAGCCTGCCTCGTGAAGTAGTCAGGATATTCCACCCGTTTCCGCGAGCGTGTTTCAGATGTCCATTAAAGAGTGTCAGCCGCAGGACAACGACAAGCCATAGGATGGCTCGTTTCATAGCTGGTTGGCTTTCGTAAATACAGCTATTCTACAGTGACCTTCTCGAAAAAGCCGAGGAGCGTCTCGCCTTTTTCATCCATAATTTCGGCGAGTTCCGCCTCAGAGAAGGCATGCATATTATCCTCGTCGCCGCCGGGAGGGATATATCCGAGGGCCATGCGCATCAGTTTTCCATGCTCCAGCACCAGCGTGAATATGACGGTCTTGTCGCCGGATTGTCCCAGGCCAAACTCCATCTCATCGAACTCTTCGATCTCATCCGGCACATAGCGTCCTTCGACGCCGAGTGATGAGAGGAGTTGTTCATCTCCGACAGCTTCAAGATCTATTGAGCAACCGATATACTTTTGCAGCCTTTTCATTCCTCTATTCTCTCCCATTTCTAAGCAGAACCGGCCAGATGGAAATCAGGGATCTACGTAGATGCAGCAGGCGGGACCGGCCGCGATTTCGCCGATAAGGGTGGCCGAGTCCACGCCCGCCTCACGGAGTGCAAAGAGCATTTGCTCTGCTTTTTCGGCGGGTGTCGCGATGAGCAGTCCGCCCGAGGTCTGAGCATCACACAGCGCCAGTCGCACGGAATCCGCGATGTCTCCATGCCATTGCGCGAACTCGTCGGCGAATTTCCTATTGGCCTCGCTGCCGCCGGGGACACATTCGGCCTTTATCAGCGGCCACACCTCGTCCAAGACGGGCACTCGGGACGCGTGGATCCGGGCCGCAACACCGCTGGCTGCAACCATCTCCTGGAGATGTCCCATGAGGCCGAATCCCGTCACGTCGGTGCAGGCGTTCACGCCGACCTCTACCATCACTTCGGAGGCCCTCTTGTTCAACGTGGCCATCAGCCTGGTCACCTTCTCTATGGTTTCTTCCACGACCATCTCGGCCTTTATCCCCGTTGTGATGATTCCCGTGCCGAGCGGCTTGGTGAGTATGAGCGCGTCACCCGGCTTCGCGGTCGAATTCTTTACAACGCGTTCGGGCGCCACCACGCCGGTCACACAGAGACCATACTTGGGCTCCTCGTCGACAACCGTGTGCCCGCCGGCTATGACGATTCCCGCCTCGGCGCATTTTTCCATCCCGCCCTTCAGGATCTCGACGAGCATGGAGAAAGGGAACCTCTTCATGGGAAATCCCACAAGGTTCAGCGCGAAGAGGGGGCGGGCGCCCATCGCATAGATATCAGACAGCGAATTCGCAGCCGCCACCTGCCCGAAGTCATAAGGATTGTCTACCACCGGAGTGAAATAGTCCACGCTTTGCACGAGGGCGGTCTCGTCATCCAGACGGAAAACTGCCGCGTCATCACCGGTGTCGGCGCCGACGATGAGTCGTTCGTCTGTCGTTGTCGGGAGTAAGCGCAGGACCTGCGCCAGGTCGCTCTGACCGGCTTTACACGCTCACCCGCCGCTGCTTGTCAGGGTAGTAAGTCGAACTTTCTCTTCCATTTTCTGTATCCGTTCCGCTTCAGAATTTCATTGTCGGCCAGTCCCGCTTCTGTGCCTCGGCCTCGAGCAGACGATCTGAGTTTACCGGCCGCGGCATGCCTACCTTCTCGAGCATGGGAAGGTCGGTGTAGCTGTCGGTATAAAAATAGCAGTCTTCGAAGTGAAGACCTTTTTCCTTCACAAACCGCTCCGCCCAATAGATCTTTCCCTCGCCGTAACAATATGGCTCTACAATCTTGCCCGTGAAAAGACCGTTTTCGACTTCAAGGTGTGTGCAGATGCCATGTTCGATGCCGAGATGTTTCATGACGGGGTTCACGGTATAGGGGGTTGCAGCCGAAAGAATCACGAGCATGTGGCCCTTCGCCCTATGTTCGGTCACGACTTCCACAGCACGAGGATAGATATAGTGTTTTACCATTTCGTCGAACCAGCGCTCGCATATCTTGATCATTTCTTCTTCGGACATTCCCGTTACCTTCTTCACTTCTTTTTCGGCAAGCGTCCTGATATCCAGCGAATTCCTTCGATAACGGACATAAGCGAGCACGATCTTTGCCATGCTCAATATGGAGACCCGTCCATTTTTCCGAAGATACTTGTACCACAACAGCCCCGAGCTTGTACTTAGGAGAGTGTTATCGAGATCGAAAAAAGCTCCTGTCATTTCACCATATCCTGCCGGAAGCAACGGAAAGCCGGGCTGAGATGCCGGCCATATGCGGCCTGAACCGGCTGCATGTCATTTCTTGTGTGTCTCCTCCGAGCACATTCCGGGCAAATACTGCTCGGTAATCGCCATGACGACTCTTGCCACTTCTTCTGCGCCCAGACCCCAGAGCTTCGGGTTGAGAATCTTTAACGACACCGGCCCTTGAAAGCCTCTATCATGCAAGGCGCTCAACATGGAGTCGAGATCCGCGACCCCCTCTCCCGGCAATGCCCTGTCGGTTTCCGAAAGAATGGCCGCCGGGACACTGAGACAATCGCTCAATCTCATGACGGATATCAGGGCTATGTCAATCGATCTCAGTACTTCCGCCTGTACGCCGGTGGCGTGAAGATCGAAGGTGTCCAGTGCGAGTCCGGCCTGTCTTGCCGCCCGGGACTCGACTGCCTTGAGCGCTTGTTCGAGCGTATTGATCGCGCACCAATTGAAACCACGGAACGCCAGGGCAAGCCCTACGCCTTCGGGCTCTGTGACATCCAGAAGCTTACCCAAAACGGACGAGATTTCGGATGCCACCTGGGACTCCTCTAGCCCGCGCGGTCTCACCGAAGCGCTCGCGACCAGTGTCGGGCATGCTATCGCGCGGGCAACCGACGCCAGGCGCTCGCACCGGCGACGGAGGTCGTCGAATTGGTCCCGGCTGCAGAAGGTAATGGACTCGATATCGCCGATGCTTATCACCTGCATCCGGTGGGAGTCCAGCAATCGGCGCAGGTCGTCCGTCCGATGAGTGTCCAGGTATCGTTCGAGTGAGTCAACCCACAACTCGACGGTTTCAAATCCGGCGCGCGCCGCCGCACCGACCGCCTCCTCCAGGTCAGCGCGTAAAACGGTTGAAAGATTTAGACACGGCTGCATCAAAGCTCCTTTATCAGGGGACATCCGCCGTCGAGATCATGGAGGCTATTGCGGCGTGTGAGCTTATGATCCGGGCCGGCGCGAAATATTAGAGTTATTCTAACATCCATCATGCCTGTCGTCAATCGCATTGCCGGTGCGCTGCCGCGCCATTGTGGCGGGGAAATTAGTGTGCTATAATTTTTTCCTGCAATCGTTTACGGAGAGGTGATTATGAATTGCGTTCGCGCAGATGGCGAACAGAGAGGCAAAGCGCGGCATGGCCGCAGCCAAACATCGGCTCTGGGTGCAGTCCCCGTCGCCGCGCATATCCAGGCATCGTTGGACGTGGAATAGATGCCACTGGAAAATCACGACAGAAACCCATGACTTCGAAACTGAGCATTACAGAGACACGCCGAGCGGATTATGGCCATGCGGCGATCTCGGCGCTGATAATAGCAGGTGTAGCGCTGCTCGGTAACCTGAATGTCCTCTCTGCCGGCTTCGTATGGGACGATGGAACGCTCATAGTGGACAACGTCCTCATCAAGCATTGGAATACTCTCCCCACCCTTTTCACGCAGACTTTTCTTGCAAGCTACTATCGCCCGATTGTAATGCTCTCTTTTGCGATTGAATATGCTCTGTGGGGATTGAACCCGGTCGGATTTCACCTGACGAATCTGGCGCTCCATGCCGCAAATTGCCTTCTCGTCTTTGCGATCATCAGGCGCGTGTCTGCCAATCATGGCGCCGCCCTGTTGGGCGCGCTGCTGTTTGCGGTCCATCCGGTGCACAAGGGCGTCGTCAATATTGCGGATCGCACCGGCATGTTGTCAGCCTTCTTTTTCCTCGGCGCCCTCCTCCTTTATATAGCGTATCGCGAAACCGCAAGCAGGGGCAGGGCTCGCGCAAAATATCTGTGTGCGCTCGTATGCTTCGCGCTGGCGCTTTTTTCCAAAGAAGAGGCGCTGATGCTTCCGTTCGTGATCATCATGGTCGATCTTTTTCTGTTCCCCGGTGTGATCCGGGACAAAGGAATCGCCGGTGCAGCCCCGTACATCCCCTTCTTTGCGATTGTGGGCTTATTCCTTTTCGCGCGCGCCTCTGTCCTGGGACCCATGAGCGGAATGCTGGGCGTCTTCGCTGTGGAACCGGTCCGGAGGCTGATGACGATTCCCCGGATACTCCTGGATTATCTTCTTCTCCTCGTGTTTCCGTTCAGGTTAGACCTTGATCCGCGAACGCCCCTGGCTGCGTCCTTGGCGGAACTAAGGATATGGGGCTCCGCTGTCGTGATGCTGTCCTTTACCGCCGCCATCCCGTGGCTGGTTGCGCGGTTCAAGCCAGTCGCGTTCGGTATGCTCTGGTTCTTGATTGTGTTCATTCCCATGAGCAATGTTATTCCCATTTTCCCGGACCTCGCCGATACCGCGCTCTTCACTCCCATCCATTTTCTGTACCTTCCGTCCATCGGCATTTTCCTTTGTTGCGGATGCGGCCTCAACAGCATGCTCCACCATTTCGGAACAAAAGAATCGAAGCGTCTCCATCGAAAGGCGGTGATGCTGGGTTTTGTTATCCTTCTGCTGACTTTTAGCTTCCTCTCGATCAAGCGGAATACAATTTGGAAGGAGAACGTAAGATTTTTTGAGTATGTTGCCCGGATGCATTCGGAGGACCCCGGCGCCCACGGGAACCTGGGCGTGGCCTACCTGGATGCCGGAAGGATTGGTGACGCCATCCGAGAGTACGAACTCGCGATCGCGTTGGACCCCGGAAAGGCGGAGAGTTATAACAGCCTGGGCGTTGTTTTCCTTGAGATGGGTTTTCCCGACAAGGCAATCGAAGCTTTCAAAGAGAGCATCCGGCTCAAGCCGGACAAGTCCGGGGCACACGATAACCTGGCCATAGTCTATGTGCAGAAAGGGAGACTGCAGGAGGCAATCGCCGCCGGCGAAAAGGCTGTTGAGATCGATCCCACGAATTCGCAAACGAGAACAAATCTTGGGTTGATCTACATGCGCGCCGACATGCTGAGCGCGGCCGAGAAGCAGTTTCTGCTCGCGCTTGCCAGCAATCCGTATGATTATGAAACATACAACGCACTGGGCGCGCTGTACGCCAAACAAAGAGATTATGGCCGGGCTCGAACGCATTGGAAAAAGGCTCTCAGCATTCGCCCTGATTATCAGCAAGCGCGAGAGAACCTCGATGGTCTTGACAATATGTTGCGGCGACAGCGGTGAGTTCAGACGGCGGCAGCTTGCCCCCAAATGTCAGTTCGTTCCCGTTTTCTGTACGATCGCCTCCTTTGGCAGATTGTTCATCAGCCATG
>CAYZZY010000118.1:0-8358 GCA_964482745.1 uncultured bacterium | reverse complement strand
AGGCCGTAAAGGCGGTACACCGCATTCCCGGCTTTGAGGCAAGCTTCGTGAAATCACTGAACTGAGTAGAGAAATCTCTGAGGCGCGATCAGAACGAAAGGAATACACAGAATGAAAGGAGTCGTGCTCGCCGGTGGATTGGGAACTCGTCTATACCCGCTGACGAAGGTGACCAATAAGCATTTGCTACCCATATATGACAAGCCGATGATCTATTATCCCATCGAAGTGCTGGTCGAAGCGGGAATCACCGACATTCTTCTGGTTACGGGAGGCAACAGCGCCGGCGATTTTCTGAGACTCATGGGAAACGGCAAGGAGTTCGGCCTCAAGCACATCAACTATACTTACCAGGAAGGAGAGGGAGGCATTGCCGAAGCCCTTGGTCTCGCTGAGCATTTTGCAGAGGACGATCTCGTAACCGTCATCCTTGGCGACAACATCATTTCGGGATCGATTCGAACCGCGGCCGGGGATTTTCAGAAGCAGAAGGTCGGAGCAAAGATCTTCCTGAAAGAAGTCGATGACCCGGAACGATTCGGAGTGGCCTCGCTTGAGGGCGATAAGGTAGTGAAGATCGTGGAGAAGCCGAAAGAACCGGAGTCGAATTTCGCCGTGGTAGGAATCTATATGTATGACAGCGCTGTGTTCGATATTATAAAAACGCTCAAGCCCTCCGGTCGAGGCGAACTCGAGATTACCGACGTCAATAACGCCTATATCGAACGCGGGACCATGACCTATGATATCCTCGATGGGTGGTGGACCGATGCCGGCACGTTCTCATCGCTCATCAGGGCAAGCAACCTGGTGGCCAAGCGCCGCGGAGTTCTGTAATCACCCGCATCATCAGGGAACGGCCATCCAATCTGACTGCATTCGCTCGACTTCTTTTCTATACCAATTTTCGAGGCGTCATTCCTGTCTGAGCCAGTCGGCGAAACTGCGCGCGCTGGTGTTCCACGGATCGCGTTTTAAATAGTCTTCGAAAATTCTCAGTGCTTCCTCTTGCCTTCCCTGTTCCTTGTGCATGATTGCGAGCCAGGCGTATGCTTCGAGGTTCAGGTCAGAGAGACGGATCGACTGCCTGAGGGCGGTTTCGGCTTCGGCGTACATTTTGTGGTGGAGATAGAGCGCGCCTATGTTTGATCGGCATTTCGAGAATTTCTGCCGTGCTTCCACGTCGGCAAGGAAATTCTCGTCCCCGAGCAGTCTGTGTTCCAGCGCGTTCCAATAATCAGAATCCGATGCCACAAGCTCAGCGGGCAATGATTCGATCCGGTCCGCCTTGAGTTCCATCAGCAAACCGGAAGGAATCGCAAAGTCACGCACCCAATCGATGGGCATTCCCTCGTCATAGTATATCGGTCTCTCTGATATGTTTCGCTGGAGCAGTTTCCAGGCAAGGTAACCGTTCATCCGCATTATCTTGCGGGAGCCGTAGACGCTGCCGCCTGGTTGCGAGACGCCGGAGACCTGGGAGGAGGCCTCGATATAGTCATCGGTGGTTAAGAAAGTGATGTCCGGCGCATTGCGCCTGGCTTCGGCTGCATATTGCGGGATGACAAGCCTGTTGAGGTTCAGAATGGATATATCCGGGCGGCGGTTTTCCACCCATTTCAAATACATGGGAATTGAATAGGCCGAATCGGTTCCAACGAATACTATGGCCCCTTGCCGGAGGCCGTTTATCAGCATCTCCCCATACACACGGGCATAATTCTTTCCGCGCATGCTGGCTTTGCCATAGTTCAGCATCAGGTTGCTCACCGGGAGGAGAAACCACAAGAGCGCAATAATTGTTGCAGGCATCACCTTCAGGCGCAGTCGACGGGAAGCCCGCAACGCCAACAGACCGATTATTCCGATTCCGTAACCGATCCATATGGCGACGATCAAGAATGACGCCAGAAAGTAGATTCTAAGGATCTCCTGGGCATTGAGATCGAGTTCCGTATTGGCAATCAGGATAAAAACGACGCCCATAAAGACAAACGCGACAAACGTGAACAGAAGCCATATCTTGCCCTGCTTGTCCGCGAATCCGATGCCGAGCAAGGCGGGTAGCAACAGCACGACGGGAAGCGATTCGTCCGCAATAGAGGCGAAGAAAAACTTTAGTTGGGGCACAAGGACCGACAGAGGTCTGACTATCTCGATGACGCGGTACTGCTTTCGCCCAACATGGAACCAGAATGTTTCCCAGGTGGCTGGGTTGCCCCAGTTGAGCGGGGGATGCGCCGACGCCCGCAGGGGCAGATAGAGGTACAGGCAGAGGCCAAGGAACAACAGGGCGAAACAGCCAAGCATTATTCTCGGTGACAGCAGAACGCGCGGCCTCACAAGCAGGACATAGAGACCGATTGCGGGTGTCATAAGCAGGAGTGTATGATGGTTCCCCATGCCGGCGCCGACCAGAAACGCCATCACAAACAACAGGCCGTGCTTTTCCGGAGTCTCCCCCCACCGCTCCAGAACCAGCAATATCAGGCAGAACAGAAGATGATGCAGCGGATATACTTCCGCTACTACCGATTGACGCCAGAATACCGGTGAAAAGGCAATGATGAGCGCCGCCGTCGCCGATGCCGAACCGGTGATCATGGCCGCAACGGGAGACTCGAATGCATCGCGCGAAATCACCCGCGCACACACTCTGGGAAATGTTCTCGATATCACCAGCGCTAACAGGCCAACCGCCACCGCATCGAGAATTGCCGACATCAGGTTCAGCCGATATGCTACGGTCCCGATGGGGAGGAACGAAAACAATTTGGCAAGGATCAGCCAGAGCGGATAGCCGGGGGGATGCGCGATCCCGAGGGTGATTGCTGCCGTTATAACCTCACCCGAGTCTCCAAAGGTGATGGTCGGGGCGAGGGAGAACAGGTAAATGGAAAAAGAGACTCCAAAAGCAAAACATGCGGGCAGGATGTCACGAGCGCGAAGACCGGCGAGGGAGTAAGGGCGCTCTATTGGCACGGATCGGTTTTCTGTTATCACAATGATTTCTTTAATTTGCAGAGGTCAGCAGGATCCACCCGAAGTTGCTGCATGTGCCCGTTCTCCGGCGCGAGGAAGGCCCCCTTAATCCATTCTCTATGATCAATCGACCTTTTCCCATTGGGCCGATTTCCCGATTCGGAAGGTGAGCACGTCCAGCCATCCAAGCATGATTCCGAATTGCTGAATAAGAGGAAAATACTGGCCCGTGATTGCTATGAGCGAAAAGCCGACGATACCCAACACGATTGCGGCTTCCCAGCTCCACCATAATATATAGATGGCCAGGTACGCAAGCATAAGCGGCGACAAGACCGCCAGCATACGCCGTACGGGGTAGATCAACATTCCGAACCAGCCGTACCTGGGGTTCAGAAACATATTTTTATAATTGAAAAGGACCGGGATGGTGAGGGCTATCCGGCGACGCATCTGCCTGAGTTCGGCCTTTAAATTCTGAGGTCCGGTCTCATACACTATTGCTTCGTCGTCAATCACGGAGCGGTACCCCTGCGAGCGCAGCCTGAAGTTTATCTCCAGATCATCGACGATACAATCGGATGGAATCTTAGGCAGCAGGCTTTTGCGGAAGGACATCAATTTTCCGTCCAGACTTATCACGCTGTCCAGCCGTCCCTCCAGCGTGCGAAGTTTCCAGTCGGTATCATGATATTTCATTTTGCTCTGGCCGAAGAACGAGAGCGTATCTTCAACCACCGCCACGCCTCCGACGGCGCCCACCTCATCACTGGAATAGCACGTGACGGCGGACTTGATCGCGTCCGGCTTGAGCAAGGTATCGGCATCAGTGATCACTATTATCTCGGAACGCGCGTTTCGTATCCCCTCGTTGATCGCGAATATCTTTCCGCGCGGAGAATCGAGAACCATGACCGGATACGAAGAGGCGATCTCGCGGGTCCTGTCTGTAGATGAATTGTCGACCACCAGTATCTCAAGCTTGTCGCTGGGATAGTCGAGCCCCAGGAGGTCCTCAATCTTGCGGGCGATCATGGCCTCCTCATTAAAGGCAGGGACCACAATACTCACCGGCAGTTCCTGCTCGATGCGGGAAATCGGCTTATTCCGCGTCAGGTACTTCAGCAATATCCCATACCCGGCCATCAGGAATGCCAGATACCCGCATATCAGGAAGAAAACTATGGTTGCGAAAAGCATTTCAGTTCATCTTCTATCGATTATCTGTGGGTTACCCGCCTGGCCAGCGCTCGCGTCACGCTTGCCGGACGGAAGAGCACATTCACCGTCTGGTAGCACGGGTGGTAGCAGTGGCATTTGCCGGCCGCCACATTTTCCCGCGCTTCTACCGCTTCTTTAGTGTTCCATAGCGAATTGTAGTCATATTCGTAATCTCTGAACGATGCAAATGGCGAAAGCATTTCACAGAGAGAGGCCTCGCCCGAATCTCCCAGGACCAGCGTCATGCGGGCGGCAACACATGGTATCGTCTGCCTCTTTTCGCGAAGAATTTTCAAAAACTCGTCGTAGTATTCTTCCACGACCGTTCTGTGAACGGCTTTGAGCAGGGCATGGTGCATTCGCAGGCGTTCATAGCCGCCGTAATGCCGCAAAACCCCCTTGATGTTCTTGCACAGCCGGGGCAGCGCCTCTTCCGGCGGAAGGACGAGGGTATCATCAGCCGGATTTCCCCGAATGAAGTCGAACGTGTGCAGATCCGGCTTGAGCTTCTCGACAAAAGCCCGTATCTCGTCAAAATACGTGTAGTTTTGATTGCTCAGGACCGTATGGAATTTGACTGAAAGATTGGGCAGTTTTTCTCTCAGGGGAGCCACCGCCTCCCATGTCTTGAGCAGTGCCTCGAAGCTGTTCGGGCAACCTCTCAGGCGGTCATGCTCGGCCCCGACACCGTCGATGGAGAGAGCCAGGCTCAGCGTGACCTCATTCAATGATGAGCAGATATCCTCCGTCATCGAGCTTATCCGATCGGGCAGGAGACCATTCGTGGGAAGCGTCACGTGCCGAATAGCGTTGTTTTTGTGAAAGACGCGCACAATCTCAGGCAGCTCTTTGCGGAGAAAGGGCTCTCCTCCGGAAAGCAACAACCACGGGAATTCGGGCATGGACGAGGTGATCTTCTGAATCTCCTCAAGGCTGAGTTCCGGAATGTCGGAAAGCGTTCGTTTCCAACTGAAGCACGAAAGACACCTGGAATTGCATTTTCGCGTGACATGATAGATGACCTGAAAAAGGTTGTTTCCGCCGGCAAATTTCAGGTAATCGAGGATGGCACTCATATTCTACCAAGCAGATGCCTGAACCTCAGAGCCCAGACACGCCAGATCGCCTCCCATACTATCCCGTAAGTGATCTTTGATTCCCCCGTCGTCCGGTCAACGAAGGTGATGGGGACCTCCTTGACACGAAAGCCCTTCTTCCACGCGGTATAGGTCATCTCAACCTGAAAAGAGTAACCGCCGGACCGGATGGTATCGAGGTCAAGCCTTTCCAGCACATCCCGGCGCAAGCATTTGAACCCCGCCGTGACATCGGAAACAGGAAGTCCCGTGATGCTGCGCGCGTACCAGTTGCCCAATTTGCTGATTGTGAGCCTGTTCAAAGGCCAGCTCAATATGCTGATGTTGTTCAAGGAACGTGAACCCACCACAAGATCGGCGTCTTGAATTGCCTCAAAAAATGCCGGAAGACACGCGGGGTCGTGTGAAAAGTCGGCATACATTTCGAAAACATATTGTGCATCGGTGTTACGCAGCGCATATTTGAACCCATCAATGTATGCCGATCCGAGCCCCATTCTGATCGGTCTGTGCAGGACGTGTACACGCCCGGTCTCCAGCGTAAACTGATCGGCAACCGTTCTGGTTCCGTCTGAGGAATTGTCGTCAACGACTAAAACGTCGATGCCCTTGTCGATTTCCAGGATTGCCGGTATCAGCTTCTTGAGATTTTCGCGCTCGTTCAGGGTCGGCACGATTGCAAGAGCTTTTATCGAACTTTTTGTGTGCCCTTGCTTTGCAGAGTCTATCGGAGCCTTTTTCCTTGCTCTCTTAATATGCGTTCCATGGCGGCTTCGACTTTTTCTGCTGCCCTCTGCCAAGTGAACTCCTTCGCCCATTCTATGCTCCTGTCACCCAACTTTTTGCGAAGCTCGGCGTCTTTGAGTAACCTGATGATGGATTTTCCCATTGCTTCAACGTCGGAATGCGGGTAGAGCAATCCCGTCTCCTCATTGATGACCGAATCCCTGAGCCCCTGCGCGTCGGCGGCCACGACCGGGGTCCCGCACGCATTTGCCTCGATAACGGTCAGCCCCCATCCCTCCTTTGCCGATGGATTTGCCACAACATGGGCCTGCCGGTAAAGATCCACTTTTTTCTCGGTTGAGACATACCCCTCGAATTTCACGCATCCGTTTGGATGAAGCCGCTCCGCCTGCCGCCTCAGGTTCGACTCATAATTGCCACGACCGGTGATTATCAGCTTCACGTCGGGTATCTCTTTTCGCACTACCTTCAGCGCGCGTAAAAGCAGGTGGACCCCCTTGTATTTTTTCAAACGCGTCACACAAACGATTAGCGGCGTGGGTGAACGCATGGAAGCATCCGGCCCGTAGTTTTCATGATCGAGGCCATTGTGTATGACCTCAATGTCTTCGGCCTTAAGCCCCATACGAACGAGTTCTGATTTCGTGCTCTCGCTCACCGCGATAAAGGGAGTTCCCCGATAAAACAGGGGAATCAGTGTCTCCATCAGGTGTACATAAAGGCCCGCAGGCAAAAACGTATCTCCATAGATTGAGCTGCCATGGATGTGATGGACCATCACAAAGAGCGGATGCTTCACGTAGAGGGGCGTGTAGAAGGGAACCTTGTTGAGGTCATCCAGGACTATATCTATGGGCGCCTGGCTGAACTCGCGCTTATAGATGATCGGAACCGAATAATTGAATGTATGGCGGTTTCCGCGCCTGATGATGTGGATTCCGTCTATCCATTCTTCAACGGGGAAGGTTCGGTCATGGCGGCTGGATACCAGCGTTACTTCGTGGCCTCGCTCGACCAGCCTCTTGAAAATTTCCTGGAAGTTGACCTCGGCGCCACCCACATTCGGGTCCTTGATGTCCCTCCAATTAAATGCCAGAATCTTGTAACCCATAGTACCCTTGGCTTTTACCGATGATCTTACTCGACCATTATAGCATACCGATAATCCGGTGATCTACAGCCTGGCTGCCTCAGCGGAATCTGTCGATCGCCATCCGCACTAATCCTGCCAGGATAAACAGACCGAGCGCTATCCAACCTGCCAGCGTCAGGACGTATCCCCGCACGGGTGGCCGATAAGTGAACAGTATCCTGTGTTTTCCCGACGGGACCGCAATTGCGCGCATTAGATAATTCGCCCTCAGAATTTCCGTCTCCTCCGTATCGATATGGGCTCGCCAGCGTTCATCCATGAAATCCTGCAGCACGAGGAGCGCCGGTCGATCCACCTCTATATGCATATGCACACGGTGAGGCGAGAATGACAGATCTTTCAGGCTCCACTCCGGGGGACCCTCCCCTGTCTCCTTCGCCAGGCCCGGGCGCTTTTCAAGCACAACGCCGCGATGCAGATCGAAATCCGGGTTTCCAATTGCATCAATGACGGCCGATTGATCCAGCGCCCTAAACCTGTTTACCATGTAAACACGCGGCAGAAAATCGTCCATTTCATAGACATAGCAGTTCCCCATGCCAGAGCCCGATCCGAATGTGGCGGCAAGGCTCATGGGAATATCTATGCTTCCAAGCGCTGTAGCGGACAGGATGTATTTCGTATTGAAAAGCTGAAAGAGCCTCTCGAAGGATAATCGGCCATCCCTCGCCGCCTGGAATATGTCGGAGTATCTTCTGGGACGCCTCGACATGATGGCATCTACCGTGTCAATTCCATGATACGGAAGAACCTCCGTAGCGATGTCCCTTAAATACGGACTCTCGGACCACAGCTTTACGCGAAACGGTCCGGGCTGCGAGCGCAGCCATTTCACAACATTGTCCTCCATATACTGCGGGCGATAATCATAGTACTTAATAAATTTCGATGCGTTGCCGAGGAGGTCACCTGCCAGCAGGGCGACGAGAATGAACGGTAAGACCACCTGCCCCGCTCTTGATTCCCTTATCAGGCGAATCCTTCCGAGCAAACAGGCGATTGACACCAGAAACAATATCCACAGCGGCCGCTGAACAACCGAAGGGGTGCCCGTGATGGCCGGCGACAGAAAAGCCAGCACGACCATAAGCGCCGCAATGAGGGTGATGGCCGCGACAATCTTTCGATTTTCAGACGCGGGGGCATTCTTCCAATAGT
>CAYZZY010000117.1:0-8466 GCA_964482745.1 uncultured bacterium | reverse complement strand
CCACCAGGCCGAAAAGGTCGCGGCGCCAAGGTCTCGGCAGATTCCGATTTGAGAAAATTGCAGCGGTTGCAGCCGGATTTGACCTTGCTTGACGGAAGAAGATCCTTATGGGAGTTTTTCATTCTACCGAGTTCGCACAAGCTTCGGCGATTACATCCCGCTCTGACGGCTGTCTCAAATGCCGTTGTATGCCGGGATTCCTCGGACAATGTTGCACTCATTGATCCATTGCGTCTTTTGGATTTTCTGGCAAAGAGCGCACCCTCACACAGGAAACCAAACATCCGATCCGTGATGGTGAATACGCCTTCACTCTCTGCTCCGCCTCCGGATTATCACTTTAAAGGAATCATTCAGAAAAACCACCAATTCGTGAAAGATCATTTCTCGCTTCGCATACGCGCGCGTCTCGCTCCAAGGCCCACTCCCGGCCAATTCCTGCAATTGATGTGCGATCCCGCTCCGCACAAGCAGAGCCCGAGGTATCGATGTCATACATTGGGTGATCGAGGATGGCCAAGGCTGCGCGGGATTGAGTTGACCGCCAGGCATCCATTTCTCCGCCGTCCCTTCAGCGTGGCTTCTTACGGCCCGCCGGCAGGGCATGGCGACGTGACAAAGAATCGCTTGTTTGGCGCCGACTTGGTGCAGACGATTGATTGGGTTGAGCCGGAATTCGAGATAATATACAGGCGACATCCCGGGGGCGCCGGGACGGAGGCATTGGCGCAGCGCCGTGTCGGCGAGACAATCGATGTAGTGGGTCCATTGGGCAAGGGGTTTGCAGGTGCTCCACACCCTGAAGTCGCGATCCTTGTCGGAGGAGGAATAGGAGCCCCACCGCTGCTGTTTTTGGCCGAAGAACTCTCACGCGCCGGGGTAAAAACAAAGATGTTCCTTGGCGCACTGTCGAAATCAAATTTTCCATTCCAACTTCGCGGCGCGCCGGATCACCGGATTACACGCTTCGAGCGATTCGGGTTGCATCCGGTCATCTGTACTGATGACGGCAGCGCAGGGTATCACGGGCTGGTGACCGACGCACTTGTTGAGTATCTCGAGAATGAATCTGATCCCGCATTGAGGACAAAAATTTATGCATGTGGCCCCAGATCGATGTTGACGGCCCTCAATGGTATCGCAAATCATTATGACCTTCCCTGTGAGGTGCTGCTCGAAGAAACAATGGCGTGCGGATTCGGCGCATGCATCTCCTGCGTATGCGCCGTCAAGGAAACGGGCCAGAAAGCTCGCTTTACCCGCATCTGCACCGAGGGACCGGCATTTGATTCAAAGATGGTGATGTGGCATGGCTAGCACCCCCAATATGAAAGTTGACATAGGCGGAATCGCCATGAAGAATCCGGTGATGACCGCTTCGGGAACATTCGGCTACGGAACCGAATACTCACGCTTTATTCATCCCTCGCAGCTCGGCGCCTTTGTGACGAAGGGCATCTCGAAAAAACCATGGCCCGGCAATCGCCCCCCCCGCATAGTCGAGACAAGGGCCGGAATGCTGAATGCCATTGGCCTGCAAAATGTCGGAGTCGACGTGTTTATCGAAGAAAAACTGCCTCTAGTCCGGGATCTCGGTACGGCTGTCATTGTCAACATCGTGGGGCGCGAACTTGGCGAATATGCCGCGGTGGCCAAAAAACTGAACGACCAGGACGGGGTTGCCGGGCTCGAATTGAATATTTCATGTCCGAACATAAAACACGGCGGAGTTTCTTTCGGACAAAATCCAAACCTCTCTGCGGAAGTGACTGAGGCTGTCAAAAGGGCGGCTCCGAATAAGCCGCTGATCGTGAAGCTGACCCCCAACGTGACTGACATAGCAGCTATTGCGCTGGCTGTTGAGAGCAGTGGCGCCGACGCCGTTTCATTGATAAATACGATCACGGGAATGGCAATTGATATTGATGAGCGCAGGCCGATCCTCGCCAACATCACTGGAGGCTTATCGGGCCCGGCCATAAAACCGGTTGCGCTCAGGATGGTATGGCAGGTTGCGCGCACCGTTAAGATCCCCGTCATAGGCATGGGCGGCATCTCCTGTTGGCAGGACGCGGTGGAATTCCTGATTGCAGGCGCAACGGCCGTCGCCGTCGGCACTGCGAATTTCATCAGTCCGACGATTACGATCGAGATAATCGAAGGCATCAAACGTTATCTGGTAAACAACAGTATGCGCGATGTCTACCAACTCATAGGAAGCCTTGACACGAATGAGCCTGGCCCCCAAAGAACGACTGATTGTTGCGCTTGATTTTCCTTCCGCCGAGGAAGCACTCGCGTTTGTAAACCGGATGGGCGACACAATAACGTTCTATAAGGTCGGGCTGGAACTGTTTTCCGCAACCGGGCCGGAAATTGTCGTCCATCTGAAGTCTGTCGGCAAATCGATTTTTCTGGACACGAAATTTCACGACATCCCAAACACCGTCGCCGGGGCTGCCCGACGCGCGGTCGCAATGGGGGCCGATATTTTTAACGTCCACTCGCTTGGAGGAAAAGCCATGATGCGCGCGGCGGCGGATGCGGCCTCGCGGTCAGCGCACGACCTCAAAGTCGAGCGTCCGCTGGTGCTCGCAGTCACCGTCCTCACAAGCCTTGACCGCGCATCTCTGGAACAGGAGGTGGGGCTGGCGCTTGGTGACGGCATCGGCGCTTTCGTGGCGGCAAAAGCGAAACAGGCTCAGGAGGCCGGACTCGATGGGGCGGTCGCGTCGCCGAAGGAAGCCGAAAATATTCGGGCGGCATGCGGCTGCGATTTCCATATTGTCACCCCCGGCGTCAGACCGTCATGGGCGGCGGCGGACGACCAAAAGAGGTTTGCCACACCAGCGGATGCCCTGAAAATGGGCGCCGACAGGATAGTGGTTGGACGACCAATCACAAAAGCAAAGAATCCATTGGAAGCAGCCGAAAGAATCCTCGCAGAAATGGCTTGAAGGGAGGCCACTGATAACTACGGAGAAGACAAACCACCTGTCCGGAGACGATGTGCTGAGACTGTTCGAGCAAAAGGGAGCGCTCCTGAACGGACACTTCTTGCTCACGTCGGGACTGCACAGTGACAGATATCTTCAGTGCGCGCTGGTCTTGCAGTATCCCGATCTCGCACAGCGCATCGGAGCGGCGATAGCCGAGATGTTCGCGGACACAGATGTGACCTGCGTAATAGGCCCCGCCATCGGTGGGATAGTCGTCGCACAGGAGGTCGCCCGCGCCATAGGTGTGAGGGCCATGTTCTCGGAGCGTGAATCGGGCACAATGACGCTCAGGCGTGGATTCGCCGTAGAAAAGGGCGAGCGCGTCCTGATTGTCGAAGATATAACCACGACCGGCGGCTCGGTGCAAGAAGTCGTTGACTCCGTCAGCCGGATGGGAGCGAAAATCGTTGGTGTGGGTGTCATCATCGACCGGAGTAGCGGCAAGGCCACATTCAATGTCCCCTTCAGGGCTCTGGCGCGCCTGCAGGTGTCCACATTCACCCGGGATGAGTGTCCTCTCTGCAAACAGGGCGCCGAGGTCTATAAGCCCGGCAGTCGCAAACCTTAAGGAGCCTTCCGGAACATGCAATCGGAATATCCCGCACAGTACCAGAAAACGGTTAACCTCAGCGAAGGCAACCAAATATTTCTTCGACCGATCAAACCAACCGATGACACCCTGATGGTCGAAATGTTCAATGCCCTCTCCAAAGAAACAATACATCTTCGCTTCTTTTCCACGTTGAAATATATGCCGAAGGAGCAGCTTGAGAAGTTCACGCACATCGATTATGAAAAACAGATGGCAATTGTCGCTCTTGCGGAAGAGGACGGCAAGGACAAGATGGTGGCCGTGGGACGCTACAACTTGCTGGAAGATGAGCCCGGCGCCGCCGAGTTCGCCATCGTCGTGCGGGATATCGACCAGGGGCGGGGCCTTGGCACCGAGGTCCTCCACCACCTGGCCCACGTGGCAAAGCTCCAGGATGTACATATGATCGTAGGATACATAATGAATGAGAACTCCCGGATGTTTGCCATGTTGAAAAGAAGCGGTCTGAAGATGTCAAAAAAGAACTGGGACCGTGGAATTACGCGCGTGGACATTCCAATTGACGAGAACATTCAGATCCAATAGCGACGGGCATGGGAAAGCCATAGCGGGAATTTCCGCCGGGCAAACGAAGCGACAATCAGGCTGAAAAGGCGAGGGAACCCGAAACCGCAGTGATGGCCGCGGTCATATTCGGGGCGGCAGATTGACCGAACGAAACCTCTTCATGGATTGAAATATGTGCTGGGTTCGGCCATCGAAACACTTGACTTAAAGACTGACAGATGGTATACTTATAGATGTACGCGGGAGATCCCTGCAAACAGAACGAGGTGAAGGTGAATCATGGCGATATTTTCCTACCAAGCCACTGATAAAAAGGGAGGGGACATCACGGGAATAGTCGAAGCTGACAGCCTGGCCCTCGCAATCAACCAGGTTCGCAGCATGGGATATTTCCCGACCAAAGTAAAGGAGGATGCCGGCAAACTTGCACGCCGCAAGGGAAAGAGAGCCAAGGGCAAGGGGTTTACCATAACTATCGGCGGATCGGTAAAGAGAAAGCAGATCACGCTGATGACGCGACAGTTGGCAACCCTGATCGACGCTGGTCTTCCTCTCCTGCGCAGCCTCTCCATCCTTTATGATCAGCAGAAACCCGGCAAACTGAAGAATATATTGGATGACCTTGTGAACGACGTCCAGAGTGGTACGACTTTCTCCGAAGGCTTGGCCAAGCACCCGAAAGCATATGACAAACTATACGTGAACATGGTTCGCGCAGGAGAAGTCGGCGGTATGCTGGAGGTTGTCCTGAACAGGCTGGCCGACTTTGCGGAAAGAAGAGAAGCTCTGGCCAGAAAAGTGAAATCGGCCATGGTGTATCCCATCATGGTTATCCTGGTGGCGGGCGGTATTGTGACGTTCCTGCTCGTAAAAGTGGTGCCGACCTTTGCAGAGATTTTTTCCGATCTCGGCGGCGCTCTTCCGAAACCCACGCAGTTTCTTGTGGATATCAGTGATGCGCTAAAAAACTCTTACATTAAAATTCTCGCGTATGCCGCAGGCATCTTTATCGGACTTAAGCTGATCTTCAAGGTTGAGATCGTAAACGCAATCAAAGACAGGATTGTCCTGAAATTGCCGCTTTTCGGCCAACTTGTAAGAAAGATCGGTGTGGCGCGGTTCTCAAGAACGCTTGGTACTCTCATAACCAGCGGTGTTCCGATTTTGCAGTCACTGACTATCGTGAAGGAGACAATCGCAAACCGCGTCATTGCAAATGCGGTAGGCGAGGTGCATGACAGTATTCGGGAAGGTGAAACAATCGCGGGTCCGCTGGAAGAGTCGGGCGCATTTCCGCCGATGGCGGTGAATATGATAGATGTCGGCGAAGAAACCGGTAATCTGGACTCAATGCTGCTGAAGGTGGCCGACATTTACGATGCGGAAGTCGAAGCGACCATTGACGGCCTGCTGCAGATGCTTGAGCCGGCATTGATGGTCATTCTCGGCGCGATCGTCGGATTTATTGTCATCTCGATGTACTTGCCGATTTTCAGCATGGGCGATCTGGTCTAGCGAAACGCTGAGCGCCAGTATCGCATATAAAGCTTGCCCTCTATCGAAAGGGAGGTGTGTGTCGGGAGCAAACGAGGACGTTTATCTTTGCCGGCGAATAGCATGGCGAAGCCGCCTCCCGGCTTCGTTCTTTTTTTGCCCGAAGGATTTCCAGACAGAGACGCATTGCGATCTCCTTGCCCGGAGAATTGAATGATATGGCCGCGATCAGGAAAAAGCCACAAGAGGATTGGTTCTCTTCCTCGCACCATTTCGGGGCGCTCCCCCCGGAATTGCGCGACGAAGAGAAGAGCAGGATCGTGGTCCTGCCGGTCCCATTCGAAGCGACGACGACATACGGTGGGGGTTGCCGCAAAGGCCCGGGCGCAATAATCGAGGCCTCAGCCAACATGGAACTCTACGACGAAGAACTCCGGCGCGAACCATGCGATGCGGGAATCTACACCTCACCACCCATGGACGTTGTGGACTGCGCCGAAGAGATGATTGAGCGCGTGGAAGCGGTGGCTGCACAATATCTAAGGAGGGGAAAGTTTATCACCTTGCTCGGAGGAGAGCACACGATAAGCCTCGGCATGGTGAGGGCGCTGAGCCGCATTCATAAAGATCTGAGCGTCTTGTTTCTCGATGCCCACGCCGATTTTCGAGAGAGCTATCGCGGCAACAGGCACAGCCACGCATGCGTCGCGAGGCGCGCCAGCGAGACCTGCCATATAGTGCAGGCGGGAGTGAGGAGCCTGAGCATCGAGGAGGCGCGCGCGCTCAAGCGGAAAAAGATAGTCACCCTCTGGGCTTCTGAGTTTTGCGGCACGCAAGATGCGGAGAGCAGGCAGAAACTGTTCAAAGATCTCATTAACAACCTCGCCGCCAATGTCTATATAAGCGTGGACGCTGACGTTTTCGATCCATCAGTAATGCCGGCAGTCGGAACCCCCGAGCCCGGAGGACTTGGATGGGAAGAAGTCATTTCCCTGCTGCGGGCTGTGGCCGAGGCAAGAAAGATCGTTGGGCTCGATCTGGTCGAGCTCGCCCCGGTCCCGGGACTCATTCACCCGGAGTTTACGGCGGCCAGGCTTCTGTATAAAACCTGGGGCTACGCGCTAAAAGACGCCTGAGCGCATAAACTTTCATCATTTTACAAGAGGAGAAAGTGTCGATGGAACTGGTTCCCAAGAAGATGTTCTTCACAAAAGGTCATGGCACGCACAAAGAGGAACTTCGCTCATACGAGCTGGCATTACGCGATGCGGATATAGAGATATGCAATCTCGTGTTAGTCTCCAGTATTCTTCCTCCCCGCTGCAAAATTGTAAGTCGTAAAGAGGGAACAAAGCTTCTCAAGCCCGGAATGATAACCTTTTGTGTCATGGCCCGGTGCTCAAGCAATGAACCCCGCCGGCTCATAGCCGCCTCGGTTGGGTGCGCGATCCCCCAGGATCGCTCGATGTATGGATATCTGAGCGAACACCATGGATACGGCCAAACCGATACCGTGGCAGGTGACTATGCCGAGGATCTGGCCGCTGCGATGCTGGCCTCCACCCTGGGCATAGAATTTGATGAAAACGAAAGCTGGGACGAAAAGAAAGAATTCTTTAGAATAAGCAATAGAATCGTTCGTACAAGGAATGTCACTCAATCCGCGGTGATCAGTGGCAAAGAATGCACGACGGTCATTGCCGCGGCGGTGTTCCTCGTCTGAGTCCCACCGTGCACGCGCACATGCAAGAGCCCGAGAGTGCTGACTCGGTACGCCGCAAAGGCAAGAAAAAGACTCTCGTTCAGAAAATCGATCGATTGCTGCGCGAGCAGTACGGCTTCCCCCAGAAAAAAACTTCCGCCGAACCACTCGATGTCTTAATGCAGACGATCCTGTCACAGAACACCAACGACGCCAACAGCCACAGGGCGTTTGAGAAATTGCGAATCCGGTTTGACCAATGGGACGCTGTTATGCTTGCTCCAGTTGGACAAATCGAGGAGGCAATTCACATCGGCGGCCTGGCAAAAACCAAAGCGCGGCGCATCCAAAAGATTCTGTCACAGATCCACGACAGAAACGGCTCCCTCTCACTGCGACATCTATGCGCCATGACGCCATCCGATGCGGCCGCCATTCTGGAGAAATTCGAGGGCGTAGGCCGCAAGACAATAAACTGCGTGCTTCTTTTCGGATGTGATATGGATGTGTTCCCGGTGGACACGCATATTCTGCGGATCTCAAAAAGAATGGGGCTGATTCCTGAAAAAACAGGCATGGAACGCGCCCATACACTGTGGGCAACGTTTCTTCCCGCAAATAGTGCTCTTCCGCTTCATCTGAACCTCATCAGACACGGGCGGCTGATCTGCCGCGCTCGTGTTCCTCAGTGCTCCGAATGTTGTCTCAAGCGCCTCTGCAAGCGCTTCCTTCGCCAACGAATGGAAGATGAAGGAGGTTCGGCAATGACACGGATCTCCATCCAATCGCCTTGAGAATTTGTTCGCGGGCGCACGATATCAGGACGGGCACGATTCGTCGAAAAGGCCCTGTCCCCCTCGCCACACGCATCTTGCATTCATTTGACTTGCAGAAGATCCTGTTTGAAAACCACCAAATAAATGTCAAGAAATTGAACGTGAGTCGTGCACAAAGTTCTGGGTGGTAGAGATCGGGGTCCCGGACTCTGGCGCGAAGCAAAAAGAGGGTCGGGGTTGCGCCTGCCGGAGACATAAAAAAGGGGAAGGCTTTTCGGCCTTCCCCTTCAAAAAAGCACAGAGGGAAATCGGGGGGCTACGCTAATTCATTATTACGGACAATACGGCAACGCCTTATCGTCGACGCCACCGTTG
>CAYZZY010000116.1:0-8701 GCA_964482745.1 uncultured bacterium | reverse complement strand
CCCGGCGGGTCAGCCTTCTGGAGATGGAACTTCCGGTTTGTCAAAACTGTGAAGTTGCAGGCTTCAAGGAACTCCCGGACAACACTGGTGTTTGTGTCAGCCATCGTCTCACCCGTTGAATAGGCTTTTCCCTTCGTTAGTCCTTAAGTGCGGCAAACCGTTCCGCCTCTTTATTGCCTGGATCGATCTTAATCGTCAATTGCCCGAAATAGCGCGAGTAGCTGATCTCGCCGAGTATTTCATAGCATCGGGCAATTCCGAGATAGTTGCCCATAAGAGTATAATGCATGCCGAAAGCAAAAAAATGTTTGACGCCTTCCGGCGAGAAATCCTTCCCTATCAGATAGTTCTGAAGCGCTGGCCTATGTTCTTCCAGCAACATGAACGTCTCGGCCAGGAAGAAGTATCCCTCGGGTTGCTCGGACCGCATCCGAATTAAACCGTGACAAATGGCGCTTGCCTTGAGACCTTCCTCTTGAACGCCGGCAGGGTTCTTGAGGATCTTGTGGATTCTTGCCAGGTAGTAATGACATGCGAAGTTAGATGGATTGAGCGAACATGCATCTTGAAATTGTGAAATCGCCTTTCCATAGTCCTTCTCATGATAGTAGACGATCCCGAGACCCGCCATGGCCTTCACGTTAGATTCGTTCAGGGAAAGCGCCCGCAGAAGTTGCACTTTCGCTTTCGCTATATTGCCGACAGCCAGATGCAGCATCCCCAGATCCAGCCGCGCGGGAATACGTTCGGGCCCCAGTCTGACGGCAGCCTCAATGCACCCGATCCCCTTCTCAAAAGCTCCCCGCTTCATGTGGCATCGGCCGACCTGATGATATGCCGCTGGGTCCTTTGGCTTTTCCTCTATGACCCGTTCGAATATTGCGATGGCCGATTCGAGATCGCCGCGCATCTGAGCCGTGAGCCCCTCGTCGAAAGAGGGGGTATCTTTCGATTTATTCATCCTTCAATCAAGAGGCGCCGAGTGCAAGCAGCGCCTGTTCAATGGTCTCAGTCGAAATATTATTTTTGACAACAACTCTGCCTATCGTCAAAGGCAGCACAAATTTGTTCTTGCCGCCGGTCGCCTTCTTATCCAGGAGGGTTGCCTCCAGGATGTGCCCTGCTCGAAGACCCGCCATAGTGGTGGGTAAGCCCGACACTGAAAGCAGGCGCTTCAGTCGATCATTCACCTCATCCGATGCCAATTCCATTATCCCTGCAATCTTGCCCGCAGCCATCATACCGATGGATATTGCCTCACCATGACTGAATTTTGTGAAACCGGTCACAGCCTCGATGGCATGGCCGATAGTGTGACCATAGTTCAGTATCGTCCTCAAACCGGTGGTCTCGCCCACGTCCTGCTGTACTATCCGGGCCTTTATCTGGCAGCATTTTCGGATAATATCCTCCAGCAGTCCGTTTCCGAGCGCCGGCAGGTCGTCCGAATGTCGTTCGAGCAACGAGAAAAGACCTTCATCGGCGATCACGCCATATTTGATTATTTCCGCCAACCCATTGCGGACCTCTTTCTCCGGAAGGCTTGTCAGCACCGTGGGATCCGTACAAACGACCAGCGGCTGATAGAAGGCACCTATGAGATTCTTTGCAAGCGAATGGTCTACACCAACTTTTCCGCCGATGCTGCTGTCCACCTGTGCCAGGAGCGTTGTCGGCACCTGTACGTACGGGATCCCGCGCATAAATACCGCGGCCGCAAACCCGGCAACATCACCTACAACCCCACCCCCGAGGGCAACCACCAATGACTTCCTGTCAAGTTGACTCTTGGCCATCTGCGTAAGCAGCCGGCCAAGAGTCTCCAGGTTTTTGTACTCCTCCCCCTGCGGGATGGCCTCCGTGAGAACATCGCATTTGAGTCTGGTCAACGCGAGCCGGACCTTGTCCCCATACAAATTGTCGACAGAAGGATTGGTGACAATCATAATCCGACTGGGTTCGACAAGCGGTGAAAGGAGGGTATCCAACTCGGCGATCGCGCCAGAGCTGACAACAATATCGTAACCATCCGTCTCCAGGTCAACTCGAATCTTATGCATAGCTTATAAAGGAAGTCTTCTTAAGGACTTTATGTATCCTTTGAAATTCCTGAACATCTCGCCCACGCTGTCTCCGCCAAATTTTTCGATCATCGTATTGGCAATCTCAATGGCGACAACGGCCCTCGCTATCACACCGACCGCCGGCACGGCACACACATCAGACCGTTCGACTGCCGCCTTCAACAGTTTCCGGGTGCGAACATCCACCGACCGCAAAGGCTTGTTGAGAGTGGGAATTGGTTTCATTGTCGCTTTGATAATAATGTCCTCGCCGTTGGATATCCCGCCTTCGATCCCACCGGCATGATTCGTTTTCCGATAGAATCCCCCCGATCTATTCCCTTTCTTCTCGCTGTGGAAGATTTCGTCGTGTGCCTGCGAACCGGGGATTTGGCCCAGGAGAACGCCGTCCCCCACCTCGACCGCCTTGATTGCGGGAATTCCCATCACAGCGGCGGCGATCCTGGCATCAAGTCGACGATCGCTGTGAACGTGCGAACCCAGGCCGACGGGAAGATTGAAGACTCTCACCTCAACCGTCCCTCCAAGCGTATCGCCGGCGGATTTGGCGGCATCGATCGCTTTTATCATGTCTCGCGCGGCCGCCGTATCGGCACAGCGGACGGGAGACTTTTCCGGCCTTGTCCGAATCTGCTTCACTGTCAGTTTAGAGACATCAACCGCAACTCCCCCTATCCGAACTACATGGGCCGCCAACTCGATATCAAACTCCATCAACAACAGCTCTGCTATGCATCCCAGCGCCGTTCTGGCGGCCGTCTCGCGCGCACTCGCGCGTTCAAGGACATTTCGAATGTCTGAGTGTCCGTACTTTAGCGCGCCTGCAAGGTCCGCATGTCCCGGACGCGGTCTGTAAACCGCCTTCTCCTGAGCGGCGACAGTCTCGACTTCAAACGGCGACATGACTTTCTGCCAATTGGCCCAGTCCTTGTTCGGAATCAACATTGAGATTGGACTGCCAAGCGTTTTGCCTGCGCGAACGCCCGACAGAAATTGAGCGCGGTCCTTCTCGATCTTCATCCGTCCGCCTCTTCCGTGACCCGCTTGGCGCTCGGCCAGGCGTGACTCGATGAAATCCTGTCGTAGTGTTAGACCGGAGGGCATCCCCTCAAATACGGCAATGAGAGACTGCCCGTGCGATTCACCCGCTGTCAGATATCGAAGCATAGGACGATTTCCCGTAAGGCGTTGAGATTACTAAAGAAAGGCACTCCATATTGCGTCATTATACAATCCAGTTAAAGGGGTGTCAAGCAATCTGAAAGACAAACGCATCCCCATCGGCAGACCACACCGATTCACTAAGGCCGGTAACACGCGTTGCGGCGTTCGGGTGCCAATCTATCTATACTGGCTCTTATTATCTCAAGAGCCTCTTTGCCGCGTTGATGATCCGCCACCCTTTAATTACCCTGCTCATTCTGATAAGATAGCATGATCTTGTCAACTTTGCGAATAAATAAGGACTGACACCCATGAAACCGATATTGATAGATCGCAGTAGAATTCGAAGCGCGTGGGAAGGGCGGATCTCAGGATGTATGCTCGGAAAGCCTGCTGAACTCCTATCAATCTGGCAAGGACGAGACGCACTGATCGAGTATCTCAAAAATGCCAGCGCCCTGCCGCTGCGCGACTATATTCCTCTTGCCGGGAACTCGCTCGTCGAGATAACCGGGCGCACATGCTGCAAGGGACACATCGAAAGAAGCGAACCGGACGATGACACGAATTACACGGTCCTTGCGCTCATGATGTTGGAGGAATACGGTCTGGAGCTTTCGACCGCCAACGTTGCCCGCGCCTGGCTGCGATTGTTACCTGGCGGCGCCACCTTCACGGCGGAAAGAGCGGCGTATGCAACGCTTCTCCAAAAGGCGGATTATGGATTTACTTTTGGCGCTGATCCCGGTTTTGATCTGGCCGAATGTGCCAATAACGAGTGGTCGGAATGGATCGGCGCACAGATCCGCGCCGACCTTTACGGATGGGTGTGCCCCGGCCGACCGACGCTTGCGGCCGATCTCGCCCGCCGGGATGCGGCGCTCTCTCATACCGGGGACGGGGTATCCGGAGCAGTCTTTGTCGCCGCCCTCGGTGCGGCTATCCCCGCATCCGACTCGCTTGAATCCGCGATCAAAATCGCGGCAAAAGAGATCCCGGATAAGTCCGGAGCTGCCGAGGCCATTCATTTTGGACTCTCCCTTGTCGGCAAACCCGATGCGGTCGACCAACTGCACCGGCGATACAATGACTTGAATCCGGTCCACACTTTGAACAACCTCGCCCTTGTTGTCTGGGGCCTGCTCTCTGGCAGGGATGACTTTTCGCAGGCAATAGGAGACGTTGTGGCTGCGGGATGGGATACCGACTGCAACGGCGCGACCGTCGGAGGACTGTGGGGATTGCAGGGGAAACCGATACCATCGCATTGGACCGCTCCCTGGCAGGAGCGCGTCGCCGTCACTCTTGCAGGAACAGGAGAACTCGAACTCGAAGATCTCATCGACCGGACAGTTAAGGTCGGAGAAAAGATTGCCTTAAGCCAATAGATCAAAGCAACATGTCGATTTAGAAAATTCCCGCGAACACAAAGCGCATGCTCCTTGCTCCGGAATGATTGCATGCCCAAAGCATGTCGCGAATCCACCCCCTCTGTGCCATTTCTTTGGATCAGCAAGTTGCGTATTATTGGCTGTGCGGTATATAATGGCTGAAACATTGAACGCCTTTCTCCGCACTCGATTCGACAATTATCCGTGAATTGCCACACCCCTTTTTGTATGCGGAAACGGGACGCAATGGAGGACTCATCATGAATTCCACCCAAACCATCCGAATGGAGGCCGATGCCGTCGTAGTAGGAACCGGGCCAGGCGGCGCGACTGTCGGGCGCGAATTGGCGAAAGCGGGAAAGCGCGTCGTCTTTTTGGATCGTGGTCCTCACCCCACAAGCATCGGCAACACGCTCGCCATGGCAAGATATATGGATCGGGCCGGCCTCGTTTTTTCAGAGGAGGGACTGAACGTCGTGCGCGGGCTTGTTACCGGCGGTTCGACCCTTGTATTTACCGCGACCGCCTGCAAGCCTCCGGCATGGCTGAAGGAAAAATACGGCATTGACATATCGTACGAAGTGAATGAGACCGAGGAAGAACTGAAACTGGCAGCGTTGCCCGACCGGTTGCTCGGTTCCTCGAATCTTCGCCTGATGTCTTCCGCAAATGAACTCGGCTACGACTGGGAGCCATTTAAGAAATTTATCGATCCCGACAAATGCGAGCCGGGTTGTTCCGACTGTATGTATGGCTGCAAACGAGGCGCGAAATGGACGGCAGCCGATTACGTGGCGGAGGCCATGCGGCGGGATGCGACCCTTATGAGCAAGGTAAACGTCAGGGAAGTCATCATGGAGGGCGGCAAGGCCGTCGGGGTGAAAGGCGTAAAAGATTCTAAAATCCCGGTGGAAGTGCGCGCCAAATGGGTGATCATTGCGGCAGGCGGCATGGGAACACCGGTGCTCTTGCAGCGTTCAGGCGTGCCCGAGGCGGGGCAGGGCTTTTTCTGCGATCCGCTGAGAATGGTCTATGGGGTCCCTCGCGACAAGGCGGCGGGAACGGCATCAGCCCCACAGATGTCGGTGGGCACATATGAACATCATGAAGAAGATGGCTATATACTTTCGCCAATAGTCGAGCCGAGGCTCTTGTTCGCTGCATCCGTCGCTCTGCGCAACCCGGGCTCGTTGCCGAAAATGAGACATTATAAATCGGTGCTGGGAATAATGGTCAAAATACGCGATGATATAGGAGGCCGCGTGAACCTCGACGGTTCATTCTCGAAACCCCTCAGTTACGACGACCGCCTCAAACTGGATAAGGGCACCCGGGTGGCCGAACGAATTTTGGAAAAATCCGGCTGTGATGTTTCCGAGATATTCTATTCTATTGACAGGGGCGCGCATCCGGGCGGAACAGCCCGCATCGGACACGCGGTGGACAAAAATCTGCAAACAGACATAGAGAACCTCTATGTCTGTGATACTGCGGTCATTCCCGAGCCATGGGGGCTGCCGCCAGTACTCACATGCATCGGACTGGGCAAACGTCTTGCCCGCCATCTCACGAATTAGGGACGTCGGCAAAAGTGCCGCCATTCCCTTTTCCCTTGATAGCTATAATAGGCAGGCAAAGCGCTTGCCCTCAGCCCACATAGTATTCCCTTTTCTCCATAGTCCTCCAAACCCCCACGATTCATTTCCGGAGACTATCTCTCCAGAGATCCTAGAAACAACTTGGCCGGATCTCCGTTATGAAGATCCGGCCAGGTAGTAGGTTCTTTAAATACTGCTTTCTGCAGACCTGCAAGGAGTAAGGAGCAGGGGTGCCCGAGCGGGCGTTACTACATGCCCATACCCATGCCGCCCATTCCGCCCATGCCGCCCATGCCGCCCATTCCGCCCATTCCACCCATTCCACCGGGTGCGGGCATCCGGGGCATTGATGCTTCTTCCTTCTCAGCTATCAACGTCTCAGTCGTCAGCAGAATTCCCGCTATACTGGCCGCATTCTGTAATGCGCTCAGCGCGACCTTCGTGGGATCCACAATACCGCTTTTCGCCAGGTTCTCATATTCCAGGGTCATCGCATTGAGACCGTAGTCAAGAGTCTTCTTCTCCCTGGTTCTCTCGATCGCAACGGACCCGTCCAGGCCGGCATTCCGGGCAATCATGCGAGCAGGCTCTTCGAGCGCCCGCCTGAGTATCTGGGCGCCGGTGCTCTCATCATCGTCTGTAAAAGACAGTTTGTCGATTGCCTCCGCAGCCCGCAGGAGGGTCACTCCGCCACCGGGAACTACGCCTTCCTCGACAGCCGCCCTCGTCGCGGCAAGGGCATCTTCCACCCGGCCCTTGCGCTCTTTGAGTTCGACTTCGGTCGCGGCTCCGACATTGATTATGGCGACGCCGCCTGCCAGTTTTGCCAATCGCTCCTGGAGTTTTTCCCGGTCATAATCGGACGTCGTCTCCTCTATATGCCGACGAATCAGAGTAACGCGCCCGTCGACTTCCTTTTGCTTGCCGGCGCCGTCCACTATGATTGTATTCTCTTTGTCTATGATGACCCGCTTGCAACTACCCAGCATGCTCATCTCAATATTTTCAAGCTTGAGACCGAGTTCCTCGGCGATGACCTGGCCGCCGGTGAGGATCGCTATGTCTTCAAGCATGGCCTTGCGTCGATCACCAAAGCCGGGCGCCTTGACTGCTACCACCTTCAACGTGCCGCGAAGCTTGTTTACGACAAGCGTTGCGAGCGCCTCACCGGCAACGTCCTCGGCGATCAGAAGAAGGGATGAGCCTGTCTGGGCGATCTTTTCGAGCAAGGGAAGCAGGTCCTTCATCGATGATATCTTTTTGTCATGAAGAAGGATCAGAGGATTCTCGAGAACGGCTTCCAGCCTTTTTGCATTCGTCATAAAATACGGCGAAAGATATCCGCGATCAAACTGCATGCCCTCTACGATCTTATAGCTGCTCTCCAGCGTTTTCGCCTCTTCCACCGTGATTACGCCCTCGTTGCCGACACTTTCCATCACGTCGGCGATCATCTCGCCGATCTGGGAGTCGTTGTTGGAGGCAATCGTGGCAACCTGAGCGATCTCATCTCGCTTCTTAATCGATTTGCTGTTGGACCTGATTTCGGCGGCCACCGCCTCGGCGGCTTTCTCGATTCCGCGTTTAAGCGCCATCGCGTTCGCTCCTGATGCGAGCGCTTTCACCCCGTCTCGTATAATCGCCTGCGCAAGCACCGTGGCTGTTGTCGTGCCGTCTCCCGCATCATCCTGCGTTTTCGTGGCGACTTCACGAATCAACCGGGCGCCCATATCTTCAAAAGGATCGGCAAGCTCGATCTCTTTGGCGATCGTAACCCCGTCGTTCGTGATATTAGGTGCGCCAAAACTTTTGTCGAGAATCACGAACCGGCCGCGTGGCCCAAGCGTGATACCGACGGCGTTGGCAAGCGTGTTCACTCCTCGAAGCAAGGCTTGCCTCGCTTTTTCATCAAATAAAAATTGCTTTGCTGGCATTTCCACCTCCACTTTGACTATTCAAGTACTGCAAGGATGTCTCTCTCGCTGATTATCAGATATTCCTCGCCCTCGATCTTGACCTCTGTTCCCGAATACTTGCCGAAGAGAATCTTATCTCCCTTTTTTACGCTTGGAGGAACAACATCGCCCTTTTTCAGCCTTCTGCCTGTTCCGACTGAGATGACCTTGGCCTCCTGCGGTTTTTCTCTTGCGGTGTCAGGCAGGAACAGGCCACCCTTGGTCTTTCCCTCTGCCTCAAGAATCTTAACCACCACATTGTCCTTGAGCGGTCTGAATTTCATTTTTATTTACTCCCTCCTTTGAGAATTTTGAGGATTTAAGTGGCTATTTTTTTTGCTAGCACTCTCTCTTGGCGAGTGCTAATATGTCGCTATGATATATCACAAGGCCCGATAAATCAACAACAAGCCCAGGTCATTATAGCATATATAAGCCATCTATCGAAAAGAAAGGAGCTTTCCCGCTATTTTCCGGCGGAATACCTCTTTCCACAAAGTAGTCCACAC
>CAYZZY010000115.1:0-8736 GCA_964482745.1 uncultured bacterium | reverse complement strand
AAGGCTGCGAGGATAGTCCTCCATTCCTTATATCATACATATTGGGGTTACATCATTCAAGTAAATACCCCCTTTACTTGAAAAACAATTACCCCTATCTCTTTTCGCTTGCCGAGAGAACCAATCCTTTCGATCTGAATGCATCGCCCATAGTGACATGAACGCTCTCAGCAAAGAGGGACAGGCAGTCTGTATGAAGAAGAAATCTGCCATCTCTTCCCTGTGAATGGGCCTCTTGTCTTTCGACTCGCAACACGTGACTTTCAGACTTTTGACAGGGGGGCCTTTCATGGGTGATCCCAGCATTCTCTCTCGTTCCTTCTCAGAAACAGCTCAAAGCTCGTGAGATAAAGGAGAATGGATCGCCTGAAATGTCCATAATTATACTGTTATTATGTATATTTGTAATACTCTGACTCTAATATTGATCATTTTAAACATTTTATTAACAAGACTTTATGTGAATTATTGATTGTTCTGAATAAGGATCAGTTTTTCTTCTTGACAGAGATGCGAACGTATATTATACTAAAATTATAATTCATACTATTATTATGTTTAGGGAGGGACTTCGTTTTGGGACCGCGAAAACGACGCGAGCAGGAACGGCGGGCGCGATGGGAGCAGATCGTCGACGCTGCCAGCAAGGTGTTCTCTGAAAAGGGATACTATCGCGCGACCATCGAGGATATAGAAAACGAGAGCAGCCTTACCCGTGGCGCCATCTACTACCACTTCAAAGGAAAAGAAGAGATATACATCGGCGTTCTCGCGCAGGCTTTGCGCATGCTTCGAGACGAATTGAGATGGCTTCTGCGTCAGGGTCCGACTGACGCAGAAGAGCTTGTGGTTCGGCTTGTCGAGGGCTACTGCGATTTTTCAAGAGAACACAAGGAGTACGTGAGAATACTCGAACATTTCTATTCGGGCTGGGAAAGCCAAACCGAGTTGCGGCAGGAGTTGATCGACGAGGTCAACAGACTCATTTTCGAATGCCTTCAAGAGGCGATGAGCGCACTCAAGCTCGGCGTGGATCAAGGCGTTTTTGCCATTGAAGACCCGTTCCGTGAATCGATACTTATGTGGAGCTTGATCGGCAGCTCTCTCCGGAAGACGACGGATAATCCCAGAGCGGCATTTCTCGGCATTGATTGGGAAAGCATGCGGACGGCTTTAAAGCAGAACATCCTTGCGCGTCTCAAGAGCGGAATTGAATCCGGCTGACACATGGATGCGCCACAGATCATCATATTTCAAATCTGGATAGAAGCAGGCTTCGCACCATGAGTGAACGAAAAGGTTTGTGGATTCTCTGCGAATCCGACGTCAACACGAAATCCCTGTCCGGCGCAACAGTGGAAGTGATCGGCCTGGGCAGAAGATTGGCCGATCAGATGTCTGAGCGACTGTGCGCTGTCCTTGTCGGCAGCCAGGTGCAAGGCGCTGCCGAGGAGTCTATCCATCATGGTTGTGATTGCGCGCTCATCGCCGAGGATGAGGATTTAAGCCAATACAATCCTGATCTGTACTTGTCCATCCTGCAGAAGGTGCACTCGAACTCCAAGCCGGTGGCGGTCCTCGGCGGCCACACCGCCCTGGGCCAGGACCTGTTGCCCAGGCTCGCCGCGCGGCTCAAGACGCACGTGGTGACCGATTGCGTCGGTCTGGAGTTCGACCGTGAGAACAACACACTCCTTATGACAAAGCCCACACATGGCGGCAATGCGCTCGCTGTCTTCAGTTCCGCGTCCCTGCCATGGATTGCGACCGTGAGGAAGGGCGCAGGCATGCCGCCTGAGCGCGACAGGACGCGAACGGGCAAAATCACCCCCCTGAGCGACCTACCGGAGCCCGGCCGAAGCAGGATGAGAATCATCAACAAGGTCATCGAGGAATCCGAAGGCGTGAAATTGGAAGACGCGGCCGTTGTAGTCTCGGGAGGAAGAGGCATAGGCGGTCAGGACGGATTCGACCTGCTTCGAGAATTGGCGGACCTTCTTGGCGGGGCGGTCGGCGCGAGCAGGCCGCCGTGCGACATGGGTTGGGCGTCGTCATCGTGCCAGGTTGGTTTTACCGGAAAGATTGTCGCGCCGGAGACCTATATCGCCATTGGAATATCGGGCACGATGCAGCACCTTTCCGGTATGTACGGTTCGAAGCGTATCATCGCTGTCAACAAGGACCCTGATGCGAACATCTTCAAACATGCCGATTATGGCGTCGTTGGCGACTACAAAGAGGTTCTCCCCGCCTTCACCGAAAAAGCAGGAAAGCTTCTGAGCAAATAGAAAAGGATGCGTTGATGTCAGGCGAGCTTCACACAATCGTATGCCTGAAGCAGGTACCGGACCCCGAAGCGCCTGTTTCCGGCTACCGGATCGACACCGAGGCAAAGCAGGTCAAGCCTGTCGGTATTCCTCCGGTGATCAGCCCTTTCGACGAGAATGCGCTTGAGGTTGCGCTTCGTCTGAAGGAAGCGCATGGGGGAAAGGTCACCGCCATCAGCGTCGGCCACAAGCTCTCAAAGGCCGTGTTAAGGAAAGCCCTCTCCGTGGGAGCGGATGAGCTTTTCTCGATAGACGACGAAGCGTTCGCCGTCGACCGGCTTGACAGTTGCGGAACCGCTATGGTTCTGCACGAATCGATCAAGAAGATCGGCCCGTTTGACCTCATAGTGACGGGAAGACAGGCTTCGGATACGAACGCCGGCGTCGTCGGTCTTTATCTTGCCGAATTGTTCGAGGTCCCTGCTGTAACGCTTGCGCGGACAATCCGGTTCGAGAACGGAAAGATACTTGTGGAGCGTGTTGTGCCCGACGGCCATGAGACCCTTGAAATTGATGCGCCCTCTCTGGTCACCGTGAGTTCCGAGGCGGGCGAGTTGCGCCCTCTCCGCATGAAAGAAATGCGGGAGGCGAAGAACAAACCGCTGCATGTATGGACTGCAAGCGATGTGGGAACACCTGCAGCCATCCCGGTCGAAGTCACGCTTGAAGCATTGTCAAAACCCGAAAGAGAAAGGCAATGTTGTCTGATCGAAGGACAGAGTCCGGCGGAAGCGGGCGAAAAGCTGGCTCTTAAACTGAAGGAAGACGGTGTAATCTGAAACGCCCTTGTGGCTGTTGGAAACGCATGGTTTGTGTGAGGCGTGCATTCAAAGAACGAAGCCGCCGGGATGCATAGGGAGGTGTGTATGAGGTTTTGCTGATGGTCAGTGTACACAAACATTCGACCTCTGTACCGTCAACATGAAGAAGGTGGTGTGATAATGGAAAAAGAAAAGCTCACCAGTCTGGTCGGCGCGGACAACGCGCTCGACGATCCCGAAGTACTGAAATCGTATTCCTGTGATTACAGCTTTGCCCCGCCCCGACAACCATCGCTCGTTGTGAAACCGGGCAATGCAGAACAGGTGCAAGGCCTGATCAAACTTGCCGCTGAAACGAAAACCCCTCTCATTCCCGTCAGTTCCGGCGAGCCGCGTTTTCGCGGCGACACGGTGCCGACGCTCGGCGGGGTGATTGTCGATATGTCGGCCATGAACGAAATCAAAATGGTCGACCGCAAAGACCGCGTCGCCATGATCGAGCCCGGCGTTCGATTCGGCGAACTCCAGGCTGCGCTGAAGAAAGAAGGACTCCGGCTGCCGGCGCCCCTTTGTCCCCGGGAAAGCAAGTCCGTCGTCGGAAGCTGTCTGGAACGCGAGCCGCATATCATCCCGAAGTATCACCTCGATCACTCAGATCCGCTCCTCTGCAATGAGGTGACTTTCGGCGCCGGTGATGTCTTCCGTACCGGCGAGGCGACAGGTCCCGGCACGATCGAGGAGCAACAGGCCGCGGGCAGACGCCAGAAGATCCCCATGGGCTTGCAGATGAATGTGAACCGCATCATCCAGGGCTCACAGGGAAGTTTCGGAATCGTCACCTGGTCGACGGTCAGGTGCGAGGTCCTGCCACAGGCGCAGAAGCCTTTCCTGGCCGGGTCCGAGGATCTGGGGAAGCTTCTTGAGTTGGCCTACCGCATGGTCAGGCTGCGGCTGGGAGACGAGATATTCATCCTCAACGACACCAATTTCGCCCTGCTCATGGGAAGGGACGACGCGCAGGTGAAGAGGCTCCGGGCACAACTGCCTCCGTGGATACTCTTCTTCTGCATTGCGGGTTATGAATGTCTGCCCGAAGAAAGAATGGAATATCAGGAGGATGACGTCGCCGAGATCGCAAAGAATCTGGGTGTCCCGATCCAGGAGACGCTTTGCGAGGTTTCAGCAAAGGATGTCCTGACCCGGGCGACGAACCCGTCACCGGAGCCCTACTGGAAACTCCGCGCCGGCGAAGGATGCCAGGATATCCCGTTCATCGCTCCCATGCTCAAAATTCCTGAACTTGTGGAAGTGATGAAACAGGAGGCGGTGACAGGCAGGTTCGCGTTGTCTAACCTTGGCATCTATATCCAACCGGTCTGTCAGGGTCACGGGCACCATTGCGAGTTCAGCCTCTTTTATGATAGGGCAAGTGAGCCGGAGCGAAACAGGGCAAGAGAACTTTATCTCTCTTCGGCGGGGGCGCTCATGGATCACGGGGCATTTTTCTCCCGGCCTTATGACTTGCTGGCGGAGACAATAATCAATCGCGACGGCGCTTCGCGCGACGCGTTAAGGAAACTGAAGGCCATCTTCGATCCTGACAACATAATGAATCCGGGAAAACTGTGCTTCTAGGAGACTAAGGAAATGGCGCTGCAAGAATATGAGAAGTCGATGAACTACTGTATCCGTTGCTCGCACTGCAAATGGATACCTTTCAACAAGATTCAGACGAAGAGATTTTCGGCGAATTGTCCCGCAATCTCGAGGTACAACTTCCACTCCTACTGCGGCGGCGGGCGCGTGGCAATGGCCTATTCCCTGCACCTTGGAAGGAGCGAGATCAGCGACGAAATGCTCGAGACCGTATACCGCTGTCAAATGTGCGGTTCCTGCCAGGTGGCCTGCCACCTGATAGGCGAGATATGCGAGCCGCTCGAGATCGGGCGCGAGTTGCGGATCAAGTGTGTCGAGGACGGCGAACTGCTGCCCGAGCATATGGTCATGATTGAAGGCATGCGCAAGGAGGACAATCCGTTCGGAGAGCCGAAATCCGAAAGAGGCGACTGGGCCGAGGGATTGGACCTCAAGAACATCAATACAGAGAAGGCGGACGTCGTGTTTCACGCCGGATGCAGATTCAGTTATGACGCCGATCTGCGCAAAGCCGTGCGCGGAGCCGCCACGCTGCTGAAACAGGCAGGCGTGGACGTCGGTATAGCTGGGAAGGAAGAAGCCTGCTGCGGCGGAAGGGCCTTCGACATCGGCTACAGAGGACAGATGGAGAATTATGCCGACGACATTGTCTCCCGCCTCAAGGCAGCGGGCGCCAGCAAGCTGGTGACCCCGTGCGCCGACTGCTACAGCACCTTTAAGCAGTTCTATCCCATGATCAGAAAAGAGATGGACATCGAGATACTGCACACGACCGAGTATTTTGACCGCCTGATAAAAGAGGGAAAGATCAAGCCGAGGGACAAAGGCTCGCTCAGGGTCACGTATCACGATCCCTGCCATCTGGGGCGGCTCGGCGAGACGTACAAACCGTGGAACGGCGAATGGAAGAAAGTATGGGGACAGGTCAATGTGCCCGATCCGCCAAAGCAGATCAGGCGCGGTACCGAAGGCGTGTACGAGCCGCCGCGTGAGGTGATCAGATCGATTCCGGGTATCGAGCTTGTCGAGATGGAGCGCATTCGCGAGTATAGCTGGTGCTGCGGGGCCGGTGGCGGAGTAAGAGAGGCGTTCGAGGACTTCTCCGAGTGGACGGCCCTCGAGAGGATCGAGGAGGCGAAGGCCGTCGGAGCGCAGGCGCTTGTCACCACCTGCGGCTGGTGCGAGCGAAACTTCAAAGACGCGCTCGACGCCAGAGGCGACGATTTCCAGATTTTCGACCTAACCGAGTTACTCATTGGAGATTAGTTATGAATAATGATGCATACAAAATGTTCGAGAGTGTACTTGGTACCGAGAACGTCTCGCGGGACCCGAGCGTTCTGGACGCCTACACCTACCAGTGGCTGGGAGAGATGGTCGGAGATCATACGCGGTTCGGCCCGTTCCGCCCTGTCTGTGTCACACTGCCTTCGACAACGGAAGAGGTCCAGGCCGTTGTCAGGACGTGCAACCGCTACGGATTGAAATTCAAGGCCCACTCGACGGGATGGGGCCTTTACTGCAATCCCGGCAGCGACGACGTGGTGATGCTCGACCTCAGGAGAATGAACCGCCTGGTCGAAATTAATGAAAAGGACATGTACGCGGTCGTCGAGCCGTATGTCATCTGGGCCCAGATCCAGGTGGACGCGATGCGCAGGGGGCTCAACTGCGTCACCATCGGCGCAGGCAGTTGCACCTCGGCGCTCGCCAACTGCACGTCCCTGATGGGGACGGCCAACACAAACGTTTCGATGGGGTACAACGAGCGCAACGTCCTGGGAGTCGAGTGGGTGCTGCCGGACGGCGAGATTCTCCGGCTCGGATCGCTCGGGTCGGGCTCGGGTTGGATATCGGGAGACGGCCCCGGCCCCTCTCTGCGGGGAATCATGAGAGGAACGTTCGGCTCGCTTGGCGGGCTTGGAGTCTTCACGAAGTGCGCCATTCGCTTGTATCAATGGGGCGGCCCGCCGGAAATGCCAAGCGAGAGCATCATAAGCATGGAGGAACGTCTGCTGAAATATCCCGAACACGCCAAACTGGTTGCCCCGTATTTCGAGAGCCGGGACGACATGGAGGAGGCGCTGGGAAGAATCGGCGAGGCGGAAATCGCCTACTCGATCGGTTTGCTGGAAAGGGGGCTTTTGACCCTTGGCCTCGGAAACGATAACCTCCATTCAGCCGAAATGCGAGAGCACCTTCTGCCGATTCTCCCCAAATACTTCTTTACAATATTGATGATGGCCAACAGCAAGCGCGAGTTGGAGTATCAGGAGAAGGCGCTTGATCTGATCATCGAGCAGACCCGCGGACAGAGATTCGAGATGATCGAGCAGGAACAGTTCAGGGACATGATCACCCTCTTCCTTGTCAAGGGCGGAAGCGTGCCGGCCAAGGCCGTCTTCTCGCCGACGGGCGCGTTCAACCCGATCCTGTGCGGCTATTTCGGCACGCGCAGGACACTGGTAAAGGCGATGGATGATGCAGAGGAGATCAAGCGCAAGTATGTGGAATCGGGTTTGCTTGCCGATGACATGGGAGAGGGCGGCTGGAGCCCGCTGATTATGGACCATGGACACATGGAATACTTCGAGCATGAAGCGTTCTTCGATCCCGCCGTGCCGGATTCGACGTTTGCGCTGATCATGCTGACGATGGAGACAAACCAGTCGCTTGCCGACAAGAAACTCATGATCCCCTTTGCCAGCCAGGTGAAGGCGGCGCGGGCACAGGGGATGTCGGTACATGATTCCATCGCTCCCGAAATGAACTGCGATTATCGAACATGGCAGCGGCAGTTCAAGAATCTTTTTGATCCCAACGACGCCGCAGACTCGTGCAATTACATAGAAGCGAAAAAAGGAGAATAGAACTGGAGAATAATGCCCCCTGAACCTTCTCTGAGCATGATTGCGGCGGGCAGCCTGGTTTGTCTGGTCGGTGCGGTTGTCGTGGGCTTCTCCGGCTTCGGATTTGCCCTCATTGCGCTTCCGCTCCTCTCTCTATTTTTGGATGTGAAGTTTGCGGTTCCGCTCGAACTGTTGTTGTCCTCATTCTGCCTGATCGTCCTCAGCCTGAATAAGCTGAAGTTTCTCAAAGGGGCAAATGTCTATCTCATCCTTGGTGGAATGCTTGCCGGCCTTGGAATCGGGGCCCATGCCCTTGCACATTTCGAGGTCGGTGTGCTGAAGAAGGCGCTCGGGGTGGCGGTCATTTTATTTGCCATGAACATTTTTCTGCGGGCACGGGGCGAAAGAAAAGCCGATCACGCTGCGAGTCCCGGAGGTTCGATCAAGGCCATTGCCGCCTTGCCCGTGGGATTTTTGGCGGGCTTGGCGGGCGGAGTGTTTGGCACGAGCGGACCGCCGCTCGTGGTCTACATGGATTATTTTGCCGGCGACAAGAGCGCTTTCAGGGCGCAATTGTTGGTCCTGTTTCTCCTGCAAAACCTGATACGAGTCGTCCTTTACATGCGCTATTCATTGCTGACCACGGAGGTCGCAACGTTTGCCGTCTGGATGCTGCCCGCCCTATGCCTAGGATTATTCGCAGGGTCGAAGATGCATTTTCAGGTGAGCGAAAAGGTGTTCGGCAGGGCAGTGGCCTCCATGCTTTTCATTTCCGGCATGCTTCTATTGATACGATAGAGTTCTCCGCGCGAGTAGTCCTCTCGAATTGGATGCAAACGGGCATCCATTCTTTTTCAACCACAGATTTACACGGATTACCGCAGATTTCCTTTTCCCCATTTCCCCCGAGCCCATAGGGCTCCTTTCCCTTTTCCCCTTTTGACCCCGCGAAGCGCATTCCTCCTCATGACTCCGGAGCCGCCAGACTTCGTTTCATTCATGATTCAGGCGTGCGACTTTTGCTTCTGGACAAAGATGAGAAGAGAGGAAGCGCTGATAAAACCTTTCCTGTCTATTAGGGAGAGCACCCCTAATGTTCTTCTCAACCTGATATTTCGCCACGGGTCCCATATCGGAAACAGG